>CAZUCT010000012.1:0-24490 GCA_964619285.1 uncultured bacterium
TTAGAAGCGATCGCTTTTTCCCCACAGCTAACACCACAAATTGCTGCCAACAGCAACCAACTAATCGTATTAACTCTCAGGTCAAACAAAGTAACATCAAACATATTAAATAAAGTACAAGCCCCAAAAGCCACTAAATAACTGAAGAAAATTAAACGGTCTTGAGAATAGGGAATGGGGAATGGGGAATGGGAAAAGTTTCCTTCTCCTTTGTCTTCTTCTTCCTCCCCCCTTTCCAAAGGAGGCCGGGGGGGAGCGAACAACAACAAAACTCCCCGGGCCAAAATCCAACCCACCCAACCGCAGAAAAACAGAGTAGCGGGCAGACCGGTTTCGCAGGCCAACATCAAGACCAAATTATGGGGATGACCCAACCAAAAATTCATCTTGGCCTCGTATAGGGGCGTAAAATTCCTCAATCCCCAACCGGTTAAGGGACGTTCTCGGGTTAAGTCCCAGGCAAACTGCCACTGGGTGATTCTTAAGGAGGCCATCGGGCGGTTGGGAAAGTAGCGATCGCTCAAACGGCCCCAAAAATAGACGGGAACGATGGCCCGCAACCATCCCCTCCCGGGCGGCGATCCAAAAGCTGCCCCAAAAACACTGGCAACGGCGGCGGCAACTAAACCTATTAACCAATACCAACCGAGATAAATTCCATAAGCAACAACGGCAAATATTGTTAATCCCCAAGCGTTGCGAGAGTTGGTAAAAATTATCGCTATGCTGCTGCTTAATAGGACAAAAGTTAACAAAATAAATTGAGGATTTTGGGGAAATTTTGACTTAAATAATTGCCATTCTTCCAGCCACAATCCCAGAGTTAAAACCAAAACAATTACTAAGTAAATTGCTAGGGTGTTGGCATAGATAAACACCGATGCCATCCGACCTGGGGGGTTGCCTCCAACCTCTAATACCCAACCTAATAAAAAGTGCAATTGGGGGGGAGTTGACCAGTTTAAAAATTGCTGCCCCAAACCCAAGATTAAAACTGGCACCGAACCGATGGCGATCGCCCAAGAAAATTCTCTTAGTTTTTCGGTCGTTTTAATAATAGTGTTAAATGCCGCAAAAAAGAGAAAGAAAGGTAAAAAGTTCGTCAATCCCAGGAATGCTTCGAGGCGATCGCCTGCAAATAAGGCAATAAAGATTAACCAAATCGACAGAATAGCTAAAGCAATATTTACCGGTTTGCGAATAATTTGGGAGCAATTTTGTTTCCCAGCAATAACGGTCGCCACTAACAAAATCAACGCTCCCCAAGTCGGCAAACTTGGAAATATTAGCAAGCCTATTCTAGCGTATTTCCAAGTTTTTTGTAATTGTTTTTCCCCTGGATTCAAGATTTTTATGGTGCGCGATGCGCACCCTACTTTCTACTTTCTAGATGGTGCGCGGTGCGCACCCTAATTTCAATTAAAATTCTGGTGCGCGGTGCGCACCCTACTCGCAATTAGCAGTTAGCAATTAGCAGTTAGCAATTAGCAGTTAGCAATTAGCAATTAGCTACAAATTAAGCCAATTCCCAACATTCCTCAGAACGAATTAGACGAATTTGAGCTAAAGCAAAAATAGTAGGAATAATTCGACCGTAATTAGTAGAAACTGCTCTCCAACCGAGATCTGCTAAAAACCAAGTCCACATCATCGGCCCCAACAACCCTAACACGCTCCGGGCCGTCCCATAACGAGCGGCACTGAGGGCCATTCCTCGCTTGGCCATGCTGACGGTCATCAGATTTTGAATTTGACTGGCTGCAGTGGCCCCACCTTTGATTAACGCTTCTTTGGCCACTTGATACTTGGCAAACTGAAGCGCACATTGGCGGGCCAACTGTTTCAAGAGTATGGGTTTAACTATAGAAGTAACGGCCAAAGCGCTGCCCCCTTTGACTAGCAAACCTAATGGGTTTTCCTTGGCAGCTTTCGGCAAATTGTCTGATAATGTTGAGTTTGAGAGCGATCGCTGCACTCCCAACGTTAAAACTTCTCGTTCCTCCGCAGGCAATTTCTTACAAGCGCGACCCATTAAATGCAAAAACACTTCTGCTTCTAGATCTGTGGTCGAGAGTTTCTGGGAGTAGGGAATTTTTAGATAGCGACAGACTTTAATCAAAGCTTGTCTGTAGGTAACATTTTGGGTTTTGCCCCGCAATACCGTTACTCCATCGGCGGCCAAATAACGAAACCTCTGTTCGATGGCATCCAACCAAGCATCGCGATCGCGACTCTCTATATCTATGGGTTCGGGCGTCCCCAAGTAATCTAACGGGTTGAGCCCCTTACCGAAGAGCAGTTGCGTCAACTGTTGCAACTCTTCTTCGGTTGCCAGTTCCAGCGCTGTTCTTAATTCGTCCACATTCGGTGTCCTCCACTGCCTATTTTTCCGTATTCATACCTTATTCTACTTCGGGAGTGGGGAATGGGGAATGGGAAATGGCGCAATTAACAATTAACAATTAGCAATTAACAATTAGCAATATGTCTCATCCTCTCAAACTTTTATCCGAATTAAGATTAGCCCCACCTCAAGGCATAATTCATGTAGGAGCGAATGTCGGTCAAGAAATTTCTGCATACCGTTCCTCCGGCGCTCAAATTTGTTTGTATTTTGAACCCATACCCGCAGTTTTTGAAAAGCTTAAATCTAATTTAGAAAACATCCCCAATCATTATGCTTTACAAGAATTAATTTCCGATACCAATGATGAAGAAGTAGTTTTTAACATCACAAACAACAGTCTATCTTCGAGTATGTTTCCCCTGGGAAAACATTCGGTTTTATATCCACATATTAAATACGTTAATTCTTTAAAAATTAAAACCCAAACCCTAGAAAGTATCATCGAAAAACAATTTTCAGCTAACAAATTTGATGCTTTAATAATTGACGTTCAAGGGGCAGAATTAAAAGTGCTTAAGGGCGCAAAAAATTTATTAAAAAGTCAATTAACGTATGTCTATGCAGAAGTCAGCGAAGAGCCTTTATATGAAGGTGGTTGTACTTTTGATGAAGTAACGGCATTTCTCAAAAGTTACGGCTTTCGACTCAAAAACCTATCCATGAATTATAAAAACTGGGGAAACGCTCTCTATGTCAAAAACACTGCCAGACAAAAAAGTTTTCGCAAACCTCCCGGCAAAAACCTAGCTTTAAATAAACCGGCCAAGCAAAGTTCCGTGTCAAAATGGTCGAAACCAAACGATGCTTCGGGAGGAGTTAACGGCATTAAAAATGGAAGTTTTGGTTTTCATACAGATACAGAAGTAAATCCTTGGTGGCAAGTCGATTTATTAGATGTTTATAAACTAACTGAAATCTGGGTTTATAACAGAGCGAACGCTCGTCCAGAACGCAGTCGAACTCTGAGAGTATTACTTTCCTTAGATGGTAACGACTGGAAATTAGTTTATGCTCATAACCATAATGTCATCTTTGGAGGAATTGATACCGAACCTCTGAGAGTTTCTCTTGACTCTATAGCTGCCCGTTACGTTCGCCTGCAGTTAGCTGAAGAAAATTCCTTGCACTTAGATGAAGTGGAAGTTTATGGAGATATATTAGACCCATGAAAAGAACCAGAAACTTATCGCTTTTTGGGAATGGGGAATGGCTAATTGCTAATGGTTAAGATTAACAATTGACAATTGACAATTAGCATTCTACCCCAGTTAAAATCTAAAATCTAAACTTAAAATCTAAAATCTAAACTTTATAAACTCTCTGTTTGCGAGGGCAGTTGTCAGTATAATAGAAGAGAGAGACGCACGGAGCGCTCGACCATGACAAACAACTAACAACAAATCGACAACTATGGCAAATTTCAGCGATGTGTCTCAAGACTACTGGGCAAAAACAGCAATCGAAAAACTAGCCGATGAAAATATAATCAGCGGCTACGAAGATGGAACTTTTAAACCCGATAGCCCCCTAACCCGGGCAGAATTTGCTGCCTTGCTTAATAAAGCTTTTCCCTCTAAACCCCCGATTAGAGAGGCGATCGAATTTACAGATGTCGCCTCAGACTATTGGGCAAAGGAAGTAATTCAAGAAGTTTATCGAAAAGGGTTCCTCACTGGTTACGAAGGCAAAATTTTTCTACCAGAACAAGAGATTCCCCGAGTACAAGTATTAGTTGCCTTAGCTAACGGGTTAGGTTATAAACCATCTCAATCCGCCGAAGAAACCCTCCAGAAGGTTTTTGAAGACGCAGCAGATGTTCCTGGTTATGGAATTTCATCGGTGGCAGCAGCAGCAGAGAAAAGCATAGTCGTCAATTATCCAAAGGTTGAAAAACTGGAGCCAAACCGCAGCTCTACCCGAGCAGAAGTAGCTGCTTTTTTATCTCAAGCTTTGCTCCAAGAAGGCGATACTTCTTCAGTTTCAGATGAGTATATTGTTGCGGTAGAAATTGAAGCGCCCCTGAAATGGAATGGGGAGTTACGAGGGGTGGCGATCGCCGATGACGGCAGCGATGTCTTATTTTCTGAGTCGGAGATAGAAGCAGCTTTGACCCAGTTAGCCGAACTAAACATTAATACGGTCTATCCCACCGTTTGGAACGGTCGCTACACTCTCTATCCCAGTCGGGAAATGGGAAGAATTGGCGAAGGTCAAGTGCATCCAAAATTGGTGGAGACTGGCGTAGAGACAACTTCCCTCGTCACCGCCATTACCAATCTTCTGACTGGTACCGAGAACCTACTCGGAGCGATCGATGACGTCCAACAAGAAATTCTCAGCAGCCAAAGC
Source organism: uncultured bacterium (assembly GCA_964619285.1). Taxonomy (GTDB): domain Bacteria; phylum Cyanobacteriota; class Cyanobacteriia; order Cyanobacteriales; family Microcoleaceae; genus CALKCV01. The sequence goes on from CAZUCT010000012.1 coordinate 4,757, forward strand.
AAAGATTCTCTCGGAGAAATTGTGGCTCGCAAAGATGCCAAAAACTTGGCTGTTATTGCCGATTTTAAAGGAGGCTTCCAGTTACAAGCTGATTCTAAATTAGCAGCAAACCGCCCTCATTGGTTGACCTGCCGCCAAGACAAATCTCAAGTTGTCGAAGGAAAGGTGCGTGAAGATGATAAATATTGGCTTAATCCTTTCCATCCTCAAGTGCAGCAGTTCTTTTTACAGTTAGTAATTGAAACTGTCAGCAATTACGATGTCGATGGGATTCAACTCAGTCAGTATTTCGGGTTGCCAGTAGAGTTTGGTTACGACGATTTTACCAAACAACTTTATCGCGAGGATAATTTAGGTCAGGAACCGCCGAACGATCCGAAAGATGAGGGTTGGGTTAAGTGGCGCGCAGGAAAACTTACCGATTTTATGAGGCAGGTTTTCTGGGTGGTTAAAGAATACAATCCCAACAGCATTATCTCTTTGTCTTCTATTCCTTATGAGGATGCTTATAACCAATATCTTCAAGATTGGAAGATGTGGGAGAGTATCGGTTTTGTTGAAGAGTTGTTAGTTCGAGTCGATGCAGAAAATCTCGAAGATTTTACTGCCGAGTTGGATAAACCAGAAGTGCAAAAAGCACTCAGAAATATTCCGGTTGCCGTCAGCATTTTTACGGGAACATCCGAAGTACCTGTGGAAGTTTCCCAAATCAAAGAACGAGTCGAAGCGGCGAGCGATCGCTCTTTTGCTGGCGTGTTTTTCCCAGATTACGACAGTTTCCGACTCTCGGCAACTGCCACGGAGGAAAGCAAGACAGAGTTCCTGGCAATTTTCCCAGAATTGCAGGATAGACCGACTGATACGATTGCTTAGATATAGCAGTTCGATTTCTTCGTAACGAGTACTCAAGAAAAAAGCTCTTTTCTCGAGTACTCGTTACGATAAACATTAAATACTGTACCTCATCCCAGACTTTTCCGATTTGTTGCGACTTGATATTAGGTAATGAAAATAACCTATTGCCAGCAAGATTCAACGATCGTTATGACACTTTAATAACTAGCACAATCTATGACAATTAAATAACTAGCACAGCAAAAACCAGAAGTCTTTTTCAGCCATCTCGCCCGTCCATTCGCGTTATCGCTTACTCCAGAGGTTCTAACTCCTGGGTAGATTGCCAACCGGGTATCCACAAACCCCGGTCTTTTAACTGTTTGGCATTTAGCCAAAATCTCGCGTTAGGATCGCAGGCAGCTACCATTTCGGCAAATACCCACTCGCCTTCGTTTTTGCGGTTTACTACTTGGAAATGCCGCCAACCCCAAGTTTTTTGAGTTGCCGTCCATTTGGAACCAACTAAATGAGGAAATTTTTGTTTTTTTGCCATTTTCTAATAGGTAATAGAGCTGTTCGTAGTAATCGATGAGCGCGATTTTAAAAGATAAATCGCGCTCATCGATTTTAAAAGATAAATCGCTAAAGCGATTACTACGAACTTAAGTCTAAATGCATCTGGTTTCCTTCAGTAAAACCAAGATTAGCATAAAGCGGTTGAGCTAATGGGGCCCCATTGAGAATTGCCCGAGTGCAGCCAATGGATTTTAGATAAGCGATCGCCTCTCGAACCAGTTGACTGCCGATACCCCGATGTCGGTAAGATGCCTCCACATAAACCCCCCAGATGTAACCGTATCGCCGATATTCCGCAGCTAAAATATTGGGAATTGCTAATTGCTAATTGTCAATTGCTAATTGTTAACTGTTAATCCTAACCATTAGCGATTAGCCTGTCTTCAATTAGCAAAAAGCGATAAGTCTCTGGTTCTTTTCAAAGGTGACGTGCATCTGTATTGGTTCGAGGGTCAATTCTGTATTTAGAACTCGAACTTCTGGGGATTCAGTCCATAGCAACCAACCTGCAAAGTCACTGGGGTATTCTTCTGCTAAATACTTACAAATGTTGTCAGATTTCACGAGGCCATATTTCCTCCAAAAGTCTGTTACTATTTTAGCAGGCGATCGCTTCCAAAATCCCCACCATTAATTCCCAGGATGAATTGGTAATCTAAAAACGCAGTTAAGAAACCCGGTTTTTGCAAAAAACCGGGTTTCACCAGATACCGCTAGCTATGACTGCCAACGGCATTAAATATTCATAATTTCCACCTCTTCTAAATCCTCTGCCGGTTCAAATCCAAACACCCGAGAATAGAAATAAAACTCCCCCTCCAACGCCCTTTTAATATTCTCAGAACGCCGAAAACCGTGTTGTTCTCCCTCAAAAGCAACGTAAGCTACTGGCAAACCTTTTTGCCTTAAAGCCTCCACCATCATTTCCGCTTGATTTGGCGGAACGATTTTATCTTCTAAACCTTGGAAAAAAGCCACCGGACAGGATAAACGTTCTGTAAAATGAATCGGCGATCGCTCTTCATACAAATCTTTTCGTGCCGGATAAGGCCCTATCAAACCATCCAAATAACGAGACTCAAATTTATGAGTATCCTTTGCTAAAGCCTCCAAATCGCTAACTCCATAATAACTAGCTCCCCCCTTAAAGACATCGGTAAAAGTCAAAGCGCATAAAGTCGTATAACCCCCAGCGCTACCTCCAGAAATTGCCATTTTATCCCCGTCAACTAAGCCTTTTTCTGCTAAATATTTCGCCCCATTAGCGCAGTCGTTGACATCAACAATTCCCCAACTATCTTTTAATCGCTGGCGGTACTCCCGTCCGTAACCGGTACTCCCTCCATAATTAACATCCAAAACGGCAAAACCCCGACTCGTCCAATATTGAATTTTTAAACTAAAACTGCTGGAAGTTGCCGCAGTCGGGCCGCCGTGACTTTTTACTAATAAAGGAGGTTTATCCCCTTCTGGCGCGGTGTAATCTTTATTGGTTGGCGGATAGAAAAAACCGTAAGCAGTTTTGCCTTTGTCTGTGGGAAATTCGATGGTTTCGGGAACGGATAAATAACCGTTATCTATTTCTAAATCGCTGGAACGTTTTAAAACGAAAATCTGTTTTGTTGCCAAATTCATTTCTATAATTGCCGTTCCTTCAGTGGCAGAACTCCCCAGAAAGAACAGGCGATCGCCCTCTGCTTTCACGCCACCAATAGACGTATAAGGAGTCTCGATTTCTTGCAGTTGTTTGGTAGTAGTGTCGAGAGTTGCCAGATGCCAGATGCCGTCTTTGGTATAAGTGCAGGCAATTCGGTTGCTTCCCGCAAAAGCATAAGTCGACATCCCAAACACCCACTGGGGCATCCCAAATTCCGCTGCCATTTCGCACATCGGTTCGATCGCCCCGCCGACGTACCTGTAGAGGTTCCACCAATTAGAGCGATCGCTGACAAAATACAAATCCCCCTCCGGCGACCATTGAGGTTGAAATATCGACTCGGAGTTACCGCCGGCGACGAACAGGCAGGATGCCTGTTCTACGGAACCGTCGGTCTTAATTTCCGCCATCCATAATTCGGTACCATCCCAGGGCATATTCGGATGAGTCCAACTAATCCAACACACTCGCGAACCGTCGGGACTCAAACTGGGAGATGCGTAAAAGTCTTTTCCTTGATGAAGAACGGTTATTTCTCCATTATCCAAGTTGACCGCAATTAAATTATTAGTCGGTTCGCCGCTGCCAGTATCTTCTTCCCCCACGCAAATCAATCGGTTTCGTTGTTTGTCAATGATGCCGTCGGCATAACGCCAGTTGCCCTCTGCAGTTAAGGGTTGAGGTTCCGAGTCTGGAGTTTGTCGGTAAAGGCGTTGGTCGGCGAAATTGGAAAAATAAATAGAGCGAACGCCCACTGTCACCGCCGCCCCGCCGTATTCGTGAACGCGAGTGCGGGCGTTTAACGGTGGGGGTGTCATATCGGTGGTTCGTCCCTCGGGAGTGCGTCGAACGATAACGTTACGTCCGCCTTCGGTGGGTCGTCCCTCTATCCAGTAGATATTCTCCCCATCGATGGCGATGCCCCCAAGTCCCACCGTTCCCGCCAAGATGACATCGGCGGTGATGGGAGATTTCCAAGAACCGAATGGTGCTACTTGAGTCATATTTGCTTTGATACCTCCATTAAGGATTTGTTACGATTTCCTACCTTATCACAATTTGGGAATGGGGAGTTGGGAATCGGGAATCGTTCCTTGACAATTGCGGTTGCTGAGATTATTATAGTAATCCTAAATGGTTTGTAATAAATTAAAAAATGGATAAAAACTCCGAAGTTCTTTCCCATTCCCTATTCCCCATTCCCCATTCCCAAAAAAGAGAGATTACTCTGAAAGAATTAGAAGAAAAGTTTAATCTAAAACTAGAAACAGACCCCAATTTTTTTCGCGAGTGGCAGGATAACTTACCCGAAATTAGCGACTTGCAAAAGGAACTCTTAGACCGAGTAAAAGCGGGTTATTTTAACTTGCTTTATTATCCTCCTTTGCTGGAAAAACCTATTAATATGGCGATAGTTTCGCCCTTGTTATTTATCGGCGAGTTTTATTTAGCTCCTTTTCATTTTAAAGCCGAAAAAAATATCGAGATTGCCGCCGAAGATGAAGGTCTAACCGTTAAAGGCAACATCGATACTTTAGTTTTGCAAGAGGGGATGTGGATAATGGTAATTGAATCGAAACAAGCCAGTTTTTCCATAGAAGCCGGTTTGCCACAAATCTTAGCTTATATGTTAGCAAACCCCGATGGGGAAAAACCAACTTTTGGCATGATAACCACTGGAGGTACTTTCATTTTTATTAAGTTGGTGAAGGGCGACAGCTCCAAATATGCTACTTCTGCGGAGTTTTCTTTGCGCAATCCCGGCAACGATTTATATACAGTTTTGAGGATTCTTAAAGGTTTGAGCATCCCGTAGAACAGGCATCTTGCCTGTTCTACTTTCCCAAGAAAGAGTTTACTCTTCAATTGCGCTCGATTCTATAATTCGCAACCAAACGATACTCGCTACCCCCTGGAACTTCTACTATATCGTCAGCTGCATTAGCAGTCTCCACGCAGACCAACCGCTTATAATCTTCATCCTCCAAATCTGCCATGTTCCCAGAAATCTCCACCCACGGATTCCAGACTATAGCAGTTTTACTCCCACTAGAAGAAATGCAGATTTTGCGACCCAAAGCAGCATCTTCTATAACTAACTCACTCCCTACGTTAGTGTAGATGCGATCGACTTCCGAAGCAAACGTTACCGCACCTTTCTGGGTCTTCTTCGCGCCGCCGTCTGGCTTATCGATGTATTCGAGTTTTTCCAAACCGATAACTTTGACTTTCTCGATATCTCCTACTTTAAAATAAGTGTGGAGCGCTTGGGTAATCGAAAAAGAGCGATGTTGCATCCGCAACGCTTCGCGAACGCCCGTATTGCGAGTTATCAACTCCACAGTCAAGGTATCTCCGATAGATATTGCGATCGCCACCTCGAACTCTTCAGGCCAAATTTCCCGCGTCTCGGCAGTTGCCGCCACTCCCAGGGTCACCTTAACTTCCCCATCTGCAGTCGTTTCCGTTGCCAAAACGTTCCACAAGCGATTCCTGACAAACCCGTGACTGGGACCACCCTCCGGGTCGGGCCCGAACCAAGGCCAGCATACCGGGATGCCCCCTTTGATGGCTTTTCCTTCCTGATAATAGGCTTTCTCGCTGAGAAACATCAGGTCTTCGGGCTCGTTAGTAGGTTGGAAAGACAGCACTTGTCCCCCATAGACCGAGATGGAAGCTTTGGCTTTTGGGCCATCGATTTCTATCAGAGGAAAGCCGCCTTTCCCTTCTACGAATCTGAGTTGGCCCGCAATGCCATAATCGGCGTTTAGTTGCTCGATAGTCATACTTTTTATTCCCTGAATTGTTTGCCCCTGGCGAACCGATATCGGTCTGCAGTGGCGATCGCATTATATCCCCCCAGAAAGCAGAAACCGGGCTTTTCTGCAAAAACCCGGTTTCTTGAGATTTAAAAAACTCGATTTCTTGGGCGAAACCGGGTGGGGCGATCGAGCGAAGAAAGGGTTGTTGGTAGGGTCCAATTTCCCCGCTCAGTTATTTCTAGCTATTAGGAGGATTTGCGACGACGGGAAAGGAACATTCCACCGCCCAAGAAAGCTAAACTAACAATTGCGCTAGGCTCTGGTACGTCGATAGGAGTTTCATCTTCTACATACTGGTCGAATTGTACCTTGGAAATGGCACCGCTGATACCATTAAAATTAACGTCCAATTTCCAAACATCTTTAAGACCTTCGGAACCTAAGTCAAATTTCCAGATGGAGTTATCTCCGTTACTGTTAGGTTTGTGAAGCAGTTGGGCGAAATCTCGCATTTCGTAATCGTCAATTTTTTCGCCATTTTCACCGTAGGCCGTCAGGACTAATTTCTCCTGTTTGTTCTCTTCCGCCAGATCGTAGTCGAGAAATTCCAAGTTGTAGAGAGTAACGGCCGATGTAAAATCGAAGCTGATAATGCCACCGTTGCTATCGTCATCCGGGTTTTTATACAGACCGTCGCTGTCGATCTGGTTGCTGCCAACCTTCTCCTGAATAATCAAGACATTGCCCCGGTGATTGTCGCCCAAGTATGCGGTTCCTAAGTCAGGATCGCCACCGCTGCACTTGTTTGGTCCGCTGTTTCCCTCACAATTACTGTCGAAGACGGTCAAAGCTTTTCTGTTAACGCTCATATTAACGCCCCACTCCGACCACTCGTCGCCCTGGAGTTGGGTTCCGGCAGGCAGACTTATGTTGTCAGGGTTCATATCGAAGTCGATAGTTCTTTTAATAGTACCCGCTTCGGCGGAAGTGATGGTTGCTGCTGCTAGGGTCAAGGTCGCGGCGGCAACTGAAGAAGCGCCTAATAAAGTTGATAAAATCTTGTTCATTTTAATTATCCCCCTTGGTTTTTTTGCTAATTTAACTTTTTTGCTACTGAACTTTGTTTGTTTAATTCAGCTTTAAGCGCCGGTGGGCTTTTTTATTCATGTCACCATTATAAACACGAATAACCTTGAAATAAGTAAAGCTGCTGTAAAGATTGGCTAGAGTTTTATGAAGTTTCTGTAAAGATGACTCTCTCTGCGGACGAAACCTGGTTTTTGCACCGATGCCGTCCCATTAAAAAACCCGATTTCTTAGACGAAACCGGGTCGAGTAAAGGTAGAAAAGCTTTAATCATCATTTATAAAAATTAACCATATTCAAACAAAGTCTCCATCAATTTTTAGAAAAAAATTCGACTTTTATCCTCTCAGGAGCCTAGCGCTGCCAAAAAAAGGCTAGGCTTTAACTGTTGGGAAAGAAGGGCTTGCGGAACGGGCCACCGATTTTTCTGACTGCCCCATTCTTCCCTCCTTCCCGTCAGTTAGTACCAGCTCTTAGGAGGACTTGCGACGACGGGAAAGGAACATTCCACCACCCAAGAAGGCTAGACCGAGGACAGCGCTAGGCTCTGGCACATAGACTTTAGATTCCTTGTTTTCTTCTTCGCGAAGAGCAACTTCTATGTCAGAAACGTAGAACGATAAATGAGACAGACCTCTACCTTTGCCGTTGTTTGTTGACACGCCCAGAGTATTCCAGTCCAAAACTGTGCCCGCTTCGATGCCGTCAAACATATAAGCGCTCCAATTAGTGCCAGTTTTGAGGACTATGGCAAATTCATGCTCGACGTCTTTCAAAAATTCTACTTTTCCTTCATTTCCGTCTTCTCCACCAAGACCAAACATTTTGTAGTATTCGGTTTCTACACCTTCATAGTACTCCTCGTCGATGTCGATCTTGTAGGCATCATTTTTTGCCCAGTCGTCGTTAATTGAAGCTCCCGAAGCGAAGAGGTTGGCTACTTCTGTCAAACTGTTGGAATCATTTCCGCTAAAAGCACCTTCGCAGCCAGTATAGGTGGCTATATCTCTGAAAATGTTATCCACATCGCAGACCGCATTGCTGGTAGTGTCGCCACCACCGCCGCCGGGCTTGCCCCCACCGCCGCCGGGTTTAGCAAAAGCATCTGTAGCCGATACGGCAACTAACCCAAGGCTCATTAAAGAAGCACCCAATACTGTTGATAAAACCTTTTTCATTTTAATTATCCTCCCTTGTTTTTTTACTACTTTAACTTTTCTACTTTAAAAAGAGATTTCAGTAGGCTTTGCCTGCTTTTCTCTTTTTACCTTCATTTATTTTAACCCCATTTCCTCTCACCCCGCATCCGCAATTCTGCTGAACTTTGTTTTGTTTTCTGCCTGTTTGAAAATGGCTGTTAGCGAGTGGGTTATTGGGCTGAAGCATTACTTCATGTTTTTAGCATAACCGCTCTTTTCTCAAAGTACAACCCCTTTTGGCAGACTTTATAGAAACAATACAATCCTCCAGACAACCCCCCTAACCCTAAATTACCCTCAATGCTAGTGGTACGACCCCTCATCAGCTTTTGATTGCTTAACAGCTATTTTCAAGTTTTTGTAAAGCTCGATATTTCACTTGACTTTAGTTCGCTTTTGTGTTATTTTTGCTTAGTTGCTGCTCTAGCTTCCTTGTTTGGGGTGCCTCGAATCTTTGTAAAAGAATAAAAGCGGCCAAAAACAATTACCCATTCCCCATTCCCCATTCCCCAAGAACAAAAAATGTCCAATCCCAACCCAAACAACCGTCCCCGCAACCCCAAAATTAGCCCCGAAAAATATGCCCGCCTCCAAGCAGAGGCCAAAGCACCCTATCGCGGACTGCGGCAATTTATTTATGTGGCCTTCGGAGCCTCTGGCTTCATCGGGGCCGTTATTTTCCTTGCCGAAATAGCTGCCGGTCGCAATATGGAAACGACCCTCCCTAACTTTGCCTTACAAATTGGAGTCGTGGCCCTCATGGTCTGGCTCTTCCGCCTCGAACAGAAAGCCAGCGATCGCGAAGCGTTGCGGATGCAACATCGCTCCTCTAAGTCTAAGTAACAAAACTTTACATAAGTTTGCGATTCTCAACTTATGACCGCCAAATTTGGAAATCTCAAGAAAATCTTAATAATTTTTAAATCGAGGTAAAGATGCTGTCAAATAGTAGCAGGGATCGATTGAGGTCGGCCTAATATAGACCTTAACCATAAATAGCGGTCAGCTTAATAAAGACCCTTTCGATAAATAACTGTTTAAAAACCATTTATTTCTCCATTTCTCGACAATTGGGGAAATGGCCCTTTATAATGATGAAGTAATGATGAAGTTTTTTAAAGATTGATTAAATTTATTAACGACTCCGCACCAGATAAGGAGACCAAAGAGGCGGCCTGTGAAACCCGGTTTTTTCAAAAAACCGGGTTTCTGAAGTACCAAAAAACTAATACTTGACCGGCTATCTAATTCGTTAGCTGTTAGTGGGAACCTGGCGATCGCTATTGCGTTTAAGAAGATATAGGGTTTCTCAGTTTATTGTTAATTGCGACTTTACGATTAACAATAAGCCGAGCTCTGAATGTCACGACTCAAATAAAATTCCTATAACCATGAAATCACCAAAAATTTTCCCGAAATGTTGCCTCTTATTTACTTTAACTTTTGGATATTTATTGTATCCTGCCTCGGCAACTGCCGCCGAAAAAGTGGTTTTGAAGTACAGTATTTTTAAAATCCCAATTACCGTCAGCGAATTAAAAACATTCGTGGAAACCGGGGAAATGTCTTTGAAAATGAAAGCTATTTTAGGCCAAGCTGGAGAAAATCCCGAATCAGTCCGCCAAACTTTAACCAAAACAATTCAAGTTAGCCCGACTTTTTTAGACCGCAATTTAAACAGTTTGCCCGGAGACTTTGTTTTGGATAAAGTTGGGAGGATTATTCATACTCCTTCTGGAGAAGAAAACCGAGAGGCCTTGCGTTCTGCTTTAGTATTATCTGCCGAAGATGATAATCGAGTTACTCTCTTAGAAGTAATGCAAAATTACCCCACCGAAGAAATTCATGTCGAAGGCGAACGCTTAGTCGAAGCTTATGGCAAAATTGCCAGTTTAGTAGAAACAGTAGATGGCTTAAGAGAAAGATTAGAAACAGTTATAAACGGCATTAAATTACCTCGTTTATAACCCGCAATAATTAGGTGCATTTTACTATTACCCATTGCCCATTCCCCATTCCCACAATAATGTTAAGTTATGTAGCGAATTTGCCAGTTTTCCCAGAAAAGTAGCTTACAATAGACGTAAAGTATGGGGATTTTTAGGAGGTTTGCGATGTTAGTAATAGTAATGGAAAATCAACTTATTGCTCCTCAAAAAGTTTGTCAAACTTGTTTGCTGGCCGATAGCCACGGTCAACCCCGTTGGAAAGGAGGCCAATTGCGCTGCGGCCATCCAGTTCCCAAGGGTTCGGAAAACCAAGCTTCGGTATATGAATGCGAAATGGGTTTTAGAATTGCTTCTGTAGATTAATTAATAAACTGGTTTGGTCAATCTAGCTTGGCCTGCGCTATCCTGAAGGTATTGGTAAATAATTCTTAACAATCTTCAGGAGAACTTAATTATGACTTGGCGCGGTTCTACAACTCCAAGCGATCGCTTTTTTGCTTGTCTGCCTTATCTACTCCCATTAGTGGAAGGATTAGTCTATGGCAGTTATTTGTTTCGGGAATTTCCGGCATTAAGCCTAATTTTAGTGCCGCTAAGTCCAGTGCTAGCACTTTTTGGAGCCATACCTTTTGCCGAATTGATTATTTTCTTCGGTTTGTATTTTCTCGTAATCAGAAACGAAAATATCTCCCACTTTATTCGTTTCAATGCCATGCAGGCAATTCTGTTAGACCTGATTTTGATTCTCTGCGGTCTAATTCTCAGTATCGTGTCGGGGGGGATGTCGGCATTTATTCTCGAAACTATCTCCAATACCATCTTCCTGGGCATATTCGCAGCATTTGTCTATGTGGTGGTTCAATCGGTTAGAGGCCAATATGCAGAAATTCCCGGCATTTCCGACGCGGTATATATGCAGGTACGCTAGAAAATATGTCAAGAAACCCGGTTTTTTAGACAATATCTTCGCCAGCATCGAGATTTAAGAAACCGGGTTTTTTCAAGAAACCCGGTTTCACGCGGGGGAGGAACGCCATTTTCTTGTAGGTATTTTTATTTTGGCGAAGGTATTGTTAGAAAAACCGGGTTTCACCAGATACCAAAAAAAAAGGCGGGAGTTTCCCGCCGTTGTTTTTGGGTTATAATTGTTTTTCCTTGCTTCTTTAGCAGAAGCCAAAAAAGTCCAGAAGGAGATTTTAATCAAATGAAACCTTTTGTTTACGAAACGATGTACATCCTGCGTCCAGACCTGACGGAGGATCTGAGCAACCAAGCGATCGCTAAATATCAAAGCCTCCTCCAAGAACAAGGGGCCTACGACCTGGAAATTCAACTCCGGGGCAAGCGTCGTTTGGCCTACGAAATTGACAATCATCGGGATGGCATCTACGTCCAGATGAACTATCAAGGTCCACCCGCTCAAATAGCTGTCTTAGAAAAGGCCATGCGCTACGACGAGCAAGTAATTCGCTACATGACCATTAAGCAAGACATACAGCAAATCAAACCGGAGTCGGAAGAAGGGACGCCTGCTTAAAAATAGAGCCGAACGTGGAAGAGTGGGACTTCCTACTCTTCCCTTTTTTCCAGTCCAGGAGCCAAGGAATTGAAAAGTTAAATATTTTTGGTGCGGTGCGATGATTGGATCGTGGGAAGATTATTTTAAAGAATAAATAATTTATAGGAGTTGTAAGAATCGTGAGCGAAATTAAAAAATTAACCTCGAAAGAGCTTCAAACAGAAGTATCTCGTCTAAATGAAGAGTTACAAATGCGCGACCAACTGGTCCACCAGCTGTCGGCAGAACTGTTCAGATTAGTTAAGGGCAATAATAATTTTCTGCCATCTGCGGAAACGAGCGATCGCGATCGCTCTCAGCTAAAAAGTTTGCGCGAACAACTGCAAGCGGTAGAAGAGCAAGTTAGTTTTTATCAAGAGCAAATAGCTCAGAAAGATGCAGAAAATTATCAGCTGCGTCAGTCAGTACAAGAATTAACCGATCGCTCCGGAATGCTCGAACAGGTGGTACAAGAGCTGCCAGAGGTTTATCGCCAGAAGTTTAGCGATCGCCTGGCGGAAGTTCTAGAGAGGGTGGAGATGCTGCAACGGGAAAACCGCCAACTTCATGCAGAGTTACAAAGCGTCAGCTATCGTTTGGCCATCAGAAATCGTCGCAGCAACGGTCTTGACCTCCCCTCTTTCGGCTCTGTGGATATGCCTAGTTTGGGGAGCCACTAGATAACAAAAACGTTGGAAAAATCTTATCAAAACTGGCAATTAGCGGAAAAAGTACAGGAAAAAAACAAGGTTTTTTTGAGCTTCACTATGTTTTAATGGTTATTGCCACCCTCAATTACGCCTATCCTCTCGTGAAGGGAGGAAAGCACGTCTTGAGACTATGGCAAATCGAAAAAATTGAATACGCAGATAAAGTCCAGGGTTGGCTACTTGTAGCGCCGTTGTCTCTAACAGGGGGTCATTGGCCAAGCCTTGGTGCGAATCGGTAATTAACTGGTGGACATCAAGGCAAGCACTTGCACTAATGACCGACGCAACGTGACCGTGGTGTTTTTCTTTGCCAGCTTTTTCAAGCTATAGGCGATTTGGCAAGGTTTTTATAAGCGGTAATGCTTAACCCAGTTAAAAACTCCGAAAATATTTAATGCCGAGCTTGATTGCCAATTCTGCCATCAAGCTCGGCATCATCACATTTGTTGGCATTTTTCTTCCATGCTGGGGTGGCGAAAATATTCTTGGCCTAGATTTAAAGGATCGCCTCCATTGCTTAGTTTGATAAGGCCATATATTTAATTCGATTAGTTATTGACATTTAAGCAGCTTTATGGTAATTAAATCGGATGAGTTTTAAGCTGCCAACTTCACCTTTTGAGATACCAGGGCATCTAAACTATCAACAATCTCAAACACCCTATCTAATTGACTAATTTCAAAAATTAGCCTAACGGTGGGTTGTAAATTACAAATTACCAAGCGGCAGCCTTGCTTTTGAGCGGTTTTGAGGCCCACGGCTAAAGCCCCTAAACCCGAACTATCAATAAACTCCACATCAGTCATGTCGATGGCCCAGATTTGGTGGCGATCGCCTTCGATTTGAGCAAACTGTTTTTTGAGAAGATTCGCAGCTTCAATGTCCAAACGATGGCGGGGTTTGAGGACGATATCTTTATTGAAATCCAGAGCAGTCATAATTTATTGTCTCCCAAAAGTAAATTATTAAGTAATGTTGCTAGCCTAGCAATCGAGACAGAAAGACTAACAATAAAGTTTCAAGCTGTTGGCCCCTGTTTCCGTAACATTTCTTAAAAAAATCTTAGCTTCAGAGGAAACAGAAAAAAGGGACTAAAACTTAAATAGATGCAATCATGACCCCTAATGTACTCATTATAAAGTAGCTGAGGGGTGAGGCTTGGGGGTAAGATCGCAACCGAGCTGCGATCGCGATCGCAAGTCTTGACATAACAGCCCCAATAGAGCCATGATAAAAAGAAACAAAACTTAGTAAATATTTACAATCCTAGCGGAGAAGGTCTGTGGAATTTGTATCTTTGGAAACAATACAGGAAATTGCTCGGCAGTACGGCTACTGGGGGGTGTTTGTGGGAATAGCTTTGGAAAATGCAGGCATACCCCTTCCAGGAGAAACCATAACTCTAGTGGGAGGTTTTCTGGCGGGCAGCGGAGAGCTTAGTTATTGGTACGTCTTGGGATGCGCGATCGCCGGTGCGGTATTTGGGGATAACTGCGGCTATTGGGTGGGGAGATGGGCAGGCTGGCCATTTATGCTAACCTTGGGTAAAATCTTCCGCTTCCGAGAAGAACAACTGATGAAAGTCAAGGAGCAATTTAGCCAAAATGCGGCCAAGGCAGTATTTTTTGGTCGCTTTATTACCTTGCTGCGGATTTTTGCTGGCCCCATGGCCGGAATTGCTCAAATGCCCTATGGGAAATTTTTATTGTGTAACGCGGCAGGGGCGAGCGTGTGGGCGTCGGTGATGGTAAGTTTGTCCTTCTTTGTGGGAAATGTTGTCTCCCTAGAACAGTTGGTTAGTTGGGTGGCACAATTTGGGGTAGCTGCTCTCGGTGTGGCGATCGCTTGGGTGGTGATTCCTATTTGGTGGGAGATGCGCCAGGCAAAAAAAATTGGGTAATGGGTAATGGGTAATAGGTAATAGGTAATGGAAGACAGGCAAGAACGCAATTAACAATTGACAATTCCCCCATTGCCTATTCCCAAAAATTGAGAACAGTTGTTTTGGAAAAAGGCGCGACGGGAAAACATGGGATACACCACAACATTTGAGGGCATCTTTTACTTAAACAAGCGATTGTTTGACGTGGAAGTTCTCTATTTATTAGAGTTCGCCAAAACCAGGCGGATGAAGCGAAATGCTGCTCTACTTGCCAACGCGCCGGCTCCGGCAAGAGAGGCAGTTGGTTTGCCAGTGGGAGAGGATGGCTGTTATTTTGTTAACGAAAAATGGGATCGAGATTCGGAAAGTTCTATTATAGACTACAACCGACCGCCCCGAGGACAGCCCGGATTATGGTGTCAGTGGGTACCCACTGCGGATGGCGGGGGTATTGAATGGGATGGAGGCGAGAAGTTTTATTATTACGTCGAGTGGCTGCAATATCTTATTAACCATTTTATCGAACCTTGGGGTTATGCTTTAAGCGGCGAGGTGCAGTGGCAAGGGGAAAGTTGGGGCGATCGGGGTTATATTGCTGTTGACAACAATGTAATTATTTCCCCGGACAATGCCGAAGAGATGTTAAAGTATGCGGTATCTCCAGTGCAAGTGCCCGGTTCGGTTTGGCGAGGTATTGAGGCGGTGCAAAAGTCGGGTACTATTTTGATGTTTTTGCATCATAGCGTGGAGAAAGCGAGGGAGTTAGGTTATTGGGAGACGGCGGTATGGATGGAGTCGAACGTGGAGAGGTATTATGATGGTTTGCAGCGCGGTTTTGAGGCCGATGGTAAGGTTATCGAGTGCGAGGGTGCGAGGTTTTGATTGGCGATAAAAAAACCCGGTAACTCCTGCGAAACCGGGTTTTTGTTTGGGGGAGCGATCGCTAGCTTTGAAGCACGAAATCGTTAGCTTCCAGGGAGGCGGTATTGTTTAAAGTTGCAAACAAACCACCGCTGCCAAAACCTGCCGCGCTGCCGTCGGGGTTATAGAACAAGTTACCGTTGTTGCTATTATAGACGATAAACGCATCGGAAGTAGCGGCAGCAGTATCGCTGGCGACTGTCTCGAACTCGGCAGCGACGCTGAAACCAAGTCCAGCGCTGCTGCTGAGGCTGTCGAAGGTTGTTTTGCTGAGAAGGATTTTGTCGTTTTCAGCTTTGTTGAAATCAGTAATATTATCTTGACCGATATCTGTCGCGCTGAAGCTGCTGCCCGTGTTGTAGAAAAAGCGATCGCTACCAGCACCACCAGTTAGAGCGTCGTTACCCCCCTCACCATTAAGGATATCGTTACCATTAGCACCGTTTAAGATATCGCTGCCATTACCTCCCCTAAGAACGTTATCAGCAGAATTGCCGATGATGCGGTTATCGTCGTCGTTACCCGTGCCATTAACGGGGCTGTTGCCAGTGAAAGTTAGATTTTCTACATTAGCAGGTAACGTGTAGTTAACGTTAGAGCGAACTGTATCGCTACCACCATTAGCTGCTTCGTTAATAGTCTCATCGGTTTGGTCTATGATATACAGGTCGTCTCCCGCGCCGCCATTCATGGTATCAGTGCCAAGACCACCTATGAGCAGGTCGTTGCCATCACTGCCGTTGAGGAGATCGTCTCCAGCGCCACCGTTGGCAGTATCGTTGCCAGCACCACCCGTAATAGTATCGTTACCATCGCTTCCGTTAAGAATGTTATCGGCATCGTTGCCAATAATGCGGTTATCGCTGTTATTGCCAATACCATTAACGGGATTGTTACCTGTGAGAGTTAGGTTTTCTATGTTAGCTGCTAAATTGTAGCTGACATCGGAGCGAACTGTGTCCGTGCCTCCATTGACGGCTTCGTTAATAACATCGTTGCTTTGGTCAACGATATAAAGATCGTCTCCCCCGCCGCCATTCATCGTGTCAGCCCCAGTGCCACCTATGAGCAAGTCGTTACCATTATCGGCGTTGATAAGATCGTTACCGCTACCGCCGTTGAAGGTGTCGTTACCACCGTTACCTGTAATAGTATCGTTGCCACTTTCTCCGTTCAAGATATTGTCAGCAGCGTTACCAATAATGCGGTTATCGCTGTTATTGCCAACACCATTAACGGGATTGTTACCTGTGAGAGTTAGGTTTTCTATGTTAGCTGCTAAATTGTAGCTGACATCGGAGCGAACTGTGTCCGTGCCTCCATTGACGGCTTCGTTAATAACATCGTTGCTTTGGTCAACGATATAAAGATCGTCTCCCCCTCCCCCATTCATGGTGTCAGCCCCAGTGCCACCTATGAGCAAGTCGTTGCCGCTACCGCCGTTGAGAACATCGTTGCCGCTACCGCCGTTGAAATTATCGTTGCCACCATTACCCGTAATGGTGTCGTTGCCATTGTCTCCATTGAGGATGTTATCGGCAGCGTTGCCAAGAATACGATTATCGCTGCTGTTACCCACACCGTTAACAGAATTGTTACCTATGAGAGTCAGGTTTTCTATGTTAGCTGCTAAATTGTAGCTGACATCGGAGCGAACTGTATCGATGCCAGCGTTGGCATCTTCGTTAATAACATCGTTGCTTTGGTCGACGATATAAAGATCGTCTCCTCCTCCCCCATTCATCGTGTCAGCCCCAGTGCCACCTATGAGCAAGTCGTTACCATTATAGCCGTTGAGAACATCGTTACCTTCTTGTCCCGATACGGTGTCGTTGCCGTCGGTGCCATCAAGGCGATCGTTCCCCGCAGTACCAGAAACTCTTTGTCCTTCCGAAGTTGGAGGGTTGGTGGTAGTTGTATCGGCAAATTCGTAAGCGCCGATATCAACTTGACCCACGCGACTTTGACCGAGTTGGTCTGTTGTAGGTGCGTTAGTGTCAGTGCCGGCATTAATAGCGGCACTGCCTTCGAGTAGAGGGTGAATTAGTCTGCCGTTTATTTCTTCTAGGGGTCCGAGTTTGGGGTCGGCAATGGTGATGTTTGCGGTTACATTAATGTCGTTGGGGTTCGGTTCTTTAGCAGGAAATTGAATATTATTTCCCCCATCAATTAATTGGCGGTTAGTATGTTTGAGAGTATTCCATTCATTGCCGACGCTGTTATTGTCAAAAATTGTATTGGTGAGGGTAATGTCTCCTGGGGTGTCAGGACTGTTAAAAAGAGCGCCGCTATGGTTTTTAGCGTAATTATTAGCAAACGTAGTGTTAACAATTTGCGCCGTAGAGTTCATGGTCATGGCACCGCCTATACCATCTGCGCTGTTAGGAGCTTCTGCCCTATTAGCGGAAAAAGTGCTGTTACTAATCTCAGTGGGAGATATTTTATCGACCCATAAACCACCGCCTTGAGCTTCTGCCGAGTTGTCATAAAAGGTGGTGTCGCTAATAGTAAATTCGCTGCCTCCATGCCATATTCCACCTCCATTTCCACCCTTGCCGTCGGCTTTTTTAATCGCAGTGTTGGAAACAAAGGAACTATCTTCAACGACGACTAAATCTGGCGAATAAGCATAGAGGTTTGCAGCGCCACCCTCGAAGGCCCTGTTCCCTTCAAAAATACTGTTGCGAATGACGATTTGACCTCCTTGAGATCCTGGTCCGTAATTAGTTCCAGAAGCATTTGCCCCATCAGTTAAAATCGCGCCGCCCAAACCAAACCAAAGAGTTTTGGTAGTTGGCGTTATGGCTTCGTTATTGAGGAAAGTTGAGTCTTCTACTGTTAGTTCGCCTAAGAGGCTATTAATTGCACCGCCGTTAATTCCTTTGTTGTTGGTAAATTCGCTATTTCTGACGGTTAGACTACCCGCACTTTTAGTGGCGATCGCCCCTGCACCCCGTTCTGTTTTATCGGGAGTGCCGTCGTTATTGTCGAATTTGCTGTTAATAACTGTGGTATTTCCCTGCCACCCGGCAAAAATTCCACCGCCTCCTTCGCCGCCTGCAACGTTATTTTTAAATTCACTATTTTCTACTACTAATGTAGTGAAATTTGCGGTTCTAATTCCTCCTCCCGCACCTGCTTCGCCTGTCTCGAAGGTTCTGCCGTTGGCAACGATCGCGTTTTTTAATGTAAAGCTTGTGGGAGTTGAGTCCGGGTGTTTTTGCACGTCAAACACCCGATATTGATTATTCCCGCTAATACTTAAACCCCCTGCATCCACACCATCAATTATCAGGTCTTTATTAATACTTAATTGACCGCTAGTAAGGGTAATGGTTTTATTCGCAAGAGTCGAAGCAAATTTAATCGTGTCTCCGCTTTGGGCGTTGCCGATCGCCTCCCTTAACGAACCAATACCGCTATCGTTAACATTAGTTACAGTCAACGTAGCTAAAACACCCTCATAAGCTGCCACTACTTCCGGCATCAAAGCTATTGGCGCTTTAATTTCTCCAGTTCTAAAGTCTAAATTCCAATCTCCTCCCTTAGCAGCATTTCCCGTCAAGTTAACCGATGCTGCTATCTTTGCCCCAGTTAGTTCGCTCAGTTGCCGGACAAAGTTCGCCCCCATATCTGCCGCTACGTTACAGCCGTAGAGCAAGAGCTCGGCAGTTGATGTCAGGGCTTCCTGCCAGCGCCCCAACTTACTTCGGTATTCGGCGAGAGTATCTCTATTAAGTAACCTATTTCCTAGTTGCAGACTTCCAGGGCTGCCGTGAGAAATGATATGAACCGCTTCTATTGCTTCGTGGCGAGATGCGTATTTTTCTAGTTCTGCGGTAATGGTTTGGATGCCGTCGCGATCGCTTTCTAAGACGATGGCCTCTACTCCTTCGGCCACTCCCTTGACTAAGCTTTGGTATTCGTCAACTCCGGCATCAATGAAAGCGATACTTTTGGCTTGGTTGTTGACTTTGCTGGTGTCTAGCATTCTTGTTACTCCTTTTATGGGTTTACTGGTAGATACCCTGGAGAAACGAATGTTAGAAAAATCGCAACTGGCGATTTCGTTATGTCTCTAAATCATCTGGTGTTTTTTTGGGGGGTTTGACCCCTCAACTATCTTCATCTTATGGGCTGAAACCAGCATTGTCAGCCGTAAGAACGCGCATTTCTTTAAATTAAGTACCTTTGCCTAACTGGAAGTTCTCTTTGCGATCGCCGTCACTCAACCCTGGAAGTTGCTTCCTCAAATACCCTTAGATTGACCTAATCTTGCTTGTATTTTTTTATACTCAGCTTTACGCAAAGACCGCATAATGGCTTGATTTGTCATCTCAAGAAGGCCAACAATTAACGTTGGGCCACTAAAAAAGGCCATAAAAAAGCGATCGCTTTTCCTTCAGGCGATCGCTAGATTTGTTGTGCAACCTTGGGGCACATGTCAAATTCTCGTCCAATTTTTGACAGCAACCTTGGGGCACATGTCAAATTCTCGTCCAATTTTTGTGCGCAAATTGCGCACATTTTTGGGCCTTTTGAAATTCTCGTCCAATTTTTGTGCGCAAATTGCGCACATTTTTGGGCCTTTTGAAA
>CAZUCT010000012.1:24590-47682 GCA_964619285.1 uncultured bacterium
TTCTCGTCCAATTTTTGACAGCAACCTTGGCGGACTTTTTTGGGCTTTTTGTTGTTGAGAGACTTGCGATTTAATCGAGTCCCCTTGTTACGTTAGGTTTCACCATTTTTTTAACTAGCACTCTCTGAATTTCTCAAGTGCCCCAAAAAATCTACTCTTCTACCTGTTCTGTTTCTTGAGACTGAGTTTCAGTTTCAACTCTGGGGGAAGCGATACTAACCACAACCCGCTCTTTTTCCCCAATAGCTGCTACTCCCTCGGGCAAGATCAATTCATTAACGTGGAGAGACTGTCCTAAATGCAAAGACGAAACATCAATCTCAATTGATTCTGGGATGCTATCTGGCTTGCATCTGACTTCGAGTTCGGAGAGAATAGGCTCTAAAATACCACCTTCCAATTTAACTCCCACAGCTTCACCCACAAAATGCAGGGGCACTTCTACCTCCACGCTATCCTGAGTGGATATAGAGAAAAAACTCAAGTGATAGGGAAAACCTTTCCAAGGATGAGTTTGAACTTCCCGCAATAAAGTCTTGCCATTCCAGGGGATATCTGGAATATTCAATTGAATTAAAGTGTTATTAATCGAACCATCCTTCAACAGTTGTTGAACTGTTTTTGCTTCAACTGTCAGAGCAACTGATTCCGATCCGTTATGACCGTACAAAACTGCGGGAATTAAACCCGATCGCCTCAGAGCTTTTGGTTTGCTCCCTTCCGGTCGTTTTTGACAATCTACTGTTAGTTCCATGTTTTCAATTCCTCAATACTAATCTTTATCAATTTTTACCGATTGCTAATGAAGCTATTACCCATTACCTATTACCCAATTGATGTAGTAGCGGGGGTTCCGTCGGCGTGCAATAAAGCCCGCTTCGGACCGTGAATGGGGTCTTCTATAATAATAGTTTGGTCGCGACCTGCTCCCACAGAGACAATAGCGATCGGAACTTTCATCAACTCCGCCAAAAACCTCAAATAATCCAACGCTTCCGAAGGCAAATCTTCTAAACTTCTACATTCAGCAGTGGAACGCTTCCAACCCGGCAGAGTTTCATAAATAGGACAGCACCCGGCCAACAGACGAGAATTATTAGGAAAATGCTCGCAACGCTTACCGTCCAACTCGTAAGCGACGCAAACCTTTATTTCCTCTAATTCGTCCAAGACATCCAGCTTAGTAATAGCCAGACAATCTAGACCGTTGATCCGAACAGCATAGCGACCGATAACCGCATCAAACCAACCGCAGCGACGCTTGCGACCCGTTGTCGTCCCAAACTCGGCCCCGCGATCGCACAGTACATCGCCAATGCCATCGGTCATTTCCGTCGGAAAAGGTCCTTCCCCCACTCTAGTAGTATAAGCTTTCGCCACGCCAATGACGCGATCTATAGTCGTCGGTCCCACCCCCGCTCCTACGCAGGCTCCCCCTGCCACCGGGTTAGAGGAAGTCACATAAGGGTAAGTACCGTGGTCCAGATCTAATAAAGTGCCTTGGGCACCTTCAAACAAAATATTGCGCCGCTGCTCGATTGCTTGATAAATCTTTAAAGAGGTATCCACCACATGAAGTCGCAAGCGATCGGCATATTGCAAATACTCTTTAATTACTGATTCCGGTTCTAGTGGTGGGAGATTATATAGTTTTTCGAGAATTAGGTTCTTATTATTAATCGTCCAGGTCAGCTTTTCTCGCAACCCTTCCGGCTCCATCAAATCTTCCATCCGAACGCCAGTGCGCTCGGACTTATCCGCATAAGTCGGGCCAATTCCTCGACCCGTCGTACCTATTTTTTGCGTTCCCCGACGCTCCTCCGATGCCAGGTCAAACATTCGATGGTAAGGCATGGTTACATGAGCGGTCTGGGAAATCATCAACTTTTCCGTCGAGATTTTCAAAGACTCGACCCGATCTAATTCTTCGATCAACAGTTTTGGGTCTATTACCGTCCCCGAACCGATAATACACTCAGTCTCGGGGTACAAGATGCCGGAGGGAATCAAATGCAGCTTTAATGTCTGGCCTTCGACCACAACTGTGTGGCCAGCATTGACCCCCCCTTGGTAACGTACCACCACATCTGCTGACTTGCTGAGTAGATCGGTTACTTTTCCTTTTCCTTCGTCGCCCCATTGGGCCCCAATCACTATTACGTTAGCCAAGGGTCTTTTTCCCACTATTGGACACAATCTCTTATTATGATCGGCTTTGACTCTGAATGTCAAACTAATTTCTGTTAATTTTTGTAAAAAATTAACCCGTCCCACCCCTGGCAAACCAGTTTCGGCCGTCCAGCTACCCAGCTTACTTCCCAAACAGGGCTCTATGGTACTTGACTGCCATGAGCCCGAGGGTCGGTAGTTTTTGCTGCTGGTGTTACTGACCGGTTAAATTGGGAAGTTTGCCCGGTGGCATGGGCATAAGGCAAGGTCTCGCCAGCAATTAAAGCTTTGAGGTTGGCCTCAAGGATGGGGCGCGGCAGTTCGCCGATAGTTTGGGCGATGGCCGTGCCCTCCGAGTCTAAAAAGACAAAATGAGGTATGCCGTCCACTCTATATTTGACGAGCTCTGGCAGCCACTTATTGTTATCGACGTTCAGCATGACAAAATTAAGCTGTTGGTCGTATTCCTCTTTAATTTCTTTCAGGTCTGGGGCCATTGCTTGACAGCTAGTACACCAATTGGCATAAAATTCCATTAAGCTGGGCTTGCCATTGGCTAAGGCCACTTCTAGTGGAGTTGCTTCTTGTGCAAGTTCTCCCACTGTTATAGAGCTAGTCTCGGTTCTCAAACCCAAAAATAAGGCCACCGAAAGAGCGATCGCTGCCAAGACAACTAATAGATTTCTCAGACCCTTTGCCCGAGCCTCTGATAAAGTTCCGGTGGTAGTAGTAGTTGAGTTTCGTAAGTTTCCGGTCATATTTCTCCAACGATTCAGAATTTATAAAAACACAGTTTAGCAATTTTCATTTTTGTCTAAGACAATGGCCAACAAATACCAAATAGGAAAAAAAAGAGGAGGATGCCGTGAAAAAAAGGGTAAGGTTAACTTTTACGCGAAGAGCCATTCATATGCCCGTGACCTATCGACTGGCAAAGGATTTTAATGTAGCTGCCAATATCATTAGAGCTCAGGTGGCACCGAATCAAATAGGTAAATTAGTATTGGAATTGTCGGGGGATATTGACGAATTAGATGCAGCCATCGATTGGATGCGATCGCAAGAAATAGAAGTATCTGTTGCCAGTCGAGAGATTCTGATTGACGAAGAAACTTGCGTTGATTGCGGTTTATGTACTGGAGTTTGTCCCACCGAAGCGCTGACTCTCTCCCCAGAAAATTTTCGCCTTCAGTTTTCGCGATCGCGCTGTATCGTTTGCGAACAGTGCATTCCTACTTGTCCCGTTCGGGCAATTTCTACCAATCTCTAAACCATTGAATTTCATCAGACAAGTTTGGTTTTCCCTAACAATACTTTTAATCGCATCTGTTACTCTTGGCTGGATTTTAGCCTCTGAGTCTATTTCTTGGTTAGCTTGGTTGGCTGTGGTAGCTAGTATTTTCGTTTTGGCAACCTTCTTAACTGTACCTTTGCCAAACTTACAGAGATTAATTTTGCAATGGTTTACATCCGATATTGGGACTTTTATTTCCGTGATTCTTGTTGCCTTTTTGTTTGTCGTTTTCCTTAACTGGCTCGATTTTTTTGTTAAACCTTTAGTTTTAATCTCGGCTGCTATCTTAGCACGTTTGGACTCTATTGCAGCAGGTTTTAATCAATGGCAAGAGTTCTTAATCCTTACAAGTATTTCTCTAGCTGGTTTAGGAGTAGGGGGCTGTCTTAATCTGTGGTTGGCATCTTGGTGATGAAGTCAGCCTTCAGACACAATGGCCAATTTTAGCTTTTGTTTTTATTTGTTTTTAACAGACAATTTTTAGGGTGTCACACCCCTTTGGCAATAACCCCTTTATTTTGTCAAGATAATAGTAGCGTTTAACTGTCCTTGTCCCCTACCTGCTTCTTGCGGTAGGGCATTTTTGTTTTTTAGCTTTATTAAGACATCAAAAATTAGCCTTAATCTAGTAAGATTACCAAATTTTAAAAATGTCTAATTCAGAGATTCATCTATTGGCGATGGCCTGAGACTTTTTTCGATCTCATTAAGAACGAGAGCGACAATTTCTTCTGGTGTCTGACCGGGAGCTACTCTAATTCTGACATCAGCTTGAACGTAAAAAGCCTCTCGTTCTTCGAGGATAGTTTCCAACTTGGTCAGAGGATTTTTATCTTTGAGTAGAGGGCGAGTAGTATCGTGACGCAAGCGATCGTACAATTGTCCCACAGGCACATCCAACCAAACTACGATTCCGTGTTGCAAATAGCTCCAGTTCATCTGGCGCAATATTATACCACCACCCGTAGCTACAGTCAAGTTTTTGTAGGCAGATAATTCGGCCAAGACCTGAGTTTCGATCTCGCGAAAACCCCCTTCTCCATCTTCAGCAAAAATCTCATTAATAGATTTACCCGTAACTTTAACGATGACCTCATCGGTATCAAAAAAATGGTAGCCCAGTTTCTCGGCTAATAACTTTCCTACCGTGGTTTTACCCGAACCCATCATGCCGATGAGATAAACGCTAACTCCGTTCAACATCTGCCTAGAATTTTAAATGTAATTGATACTCTGCGCTCTTATGCAGCGCAGATTCTTAATTCGTCTAAAACTGAACTCTTAAAGGCATTATCAAAGTGCCACTACACGCTCAAAATGTTGACTAATGGCCGGATAAATTGCGCTTACTTTTACTTTTGCTTATCTTTTATTATCGCTAGCATAAGTCGAGTTAAGCTACGCAAATAGCTCGACATCTGCCGTCGTCCTGCCATTATTTGCAGTGGTGTAGTCATACTGCCGTTAGAGCTAATCTAACCGTTGTTTCTTAACGAACGGGATTTCTCCGTACTAGGACGATTCGGAGCGCAGATTTTTTTCCTACTTGCTTTAGCCAGCGTAACACAAAAACTAGAAACTTTCAAGGCGATTAAAATCCCCCGTTCACTTTTCATCCATGATGAAAAAAAAACATGGCTTTCAAGTTCTCGTCCTTTTTTCGTAATCAAAGAAAAACGGGGGCCAATTCCCCCAGATCGATTTATTGGCCCTCTTTAGGGCTTTCTTCTTCAGTGCCAGCTTCGACATTAGGGTTACTTGTGGTCTGTGGCGATGCCGATGGGGGAGGCGGAGTGATAATACGATAGTCTGCATCATAGACAGACTCGCTTTGGCCCACTCCCGAACCGCTTGGGTCTTTATAACCATAAGAGTAAACAGAGCCCGACCAAGATTCACTTTTTGGTTTTTGCTCGACCTCGTAATTCTGGGGGTTGCTTTCAACAGAATCAGAACCTACAGGAGCTTGTGTTGAAGGCCCGGGAGAATTATCGCCCCAATCCCCCTCCTTTGAAGGCCCATCGGCCCAATCATCGCCATTACCCGAGGGCGGCGGTCCTTTATAACCTTTTTTTAAGTTAAAAAAACCCCTTTTGCCCGAGCGATCGCCAGACTCAGAATCACTCTCGCTCTCTGGTGGAGCTTGGGTTTCGCTACCTACACTCGTCCGGCCGCCCTCTGGGGGTACTTGGACGTTTTTCTCTTCTAGGCTGTGGAGGTTAGCGTGTCGTAAAGTCAGATAATTTGAGAGTCCAAAGAGGCTCGAAATTATCGCAGCAGTGAGGATACCAGCTAAGAGAGCTAATAGAATCCATACAGGGAGTGGGAAGGTTCGCGATCGCATTCCCAAAAATGTCAAAGATATTCGGGGCTCCCAATTGGCCCAGGCAAACGCTGCTAGCACGACAACTATTGCCGTTACAATCGCCAGCAATAAAAAAGTCTTAGATTTCTTCATTGGCTTTCCACCTTTTGATAGGAACACAATTAATACCCAATTGGTCCAAGGCTCGGGCTACCACAAAATCCACCAAATCTTCTATGGTTTGGGGATTGTGATACCAAGCGGGTATGGCCGGGACAATTCTGGCCCCGGCTTCTGCTAGAGTAGTTAAATTTCGCAAGTGAATCAAGCTAAAAGGGGTCTCGCGAGGTACAAGGATCAGTTTACCACCTTCTTTTAGCTGGACATCGGCTGCCCGCTCCAAGAGATCGGAACTTAAACCGGCGGCTAGCTTGGCCACTGTAGCCATGCTGCAAGGAATAATGACCATGCCTTGGGTGCGGTAAGAACCGCTAGCTATATTAGCTCCGATATCTTGCCAGGGATGACAGCGCAATTTACCCTTTGTTTTTTCTCCCGATCGTTCTCGCCAGAATTGTTCTTGTCGAATTGGTTCGGCGGGTATTTTCAGATTTTGTTCTGCTTGGGCTACATGATAAACTGCTTTGGAAGCTACGATTTCTATGGTGTATTCCGCAGCTAACAAAAATTTGATGGTTCGGAAGGCGTAAATTAGTCCTGATGCTCCGGTAATTCCTAAAGTTATGGGTATGCTCATTTGTTAATTGTCAATGGTCAATGGTTAATTGTCAAGTCGCAACTAACAATTGACAATTAACCATGGACCATTCCCTAATTAATAATTAAAAACGATAAGTTGGCGTTGATGGTAATTCTTCATCAACAGCGATGCTGCCTCCGCTAATAGCAACGAGATCGATTTGTTGGCGATAATAATCAACGCTCTTGACTTGAACTTCTACGCGATCGCCCAACCGATACTGATTGCGATTTTTGCGACCGACCAAAGTTTGCTGTCGCGAGCGATACTCGTACCAATCATCTTTGAGAGAGGAAACGTGAACCAGACCTTCAACTCTTACATTTGGAGCCGATTTTTCCTGGCTGGGAATTTCTATTTCTACAAAGAAGCCGTAAGACTGAACCCCTGTAATCAAACCTTGGAAAATTTGACCGGTACGTTCTTTCATCAATGCAGTTTTCTTAAGTCCTTCCAAATCGTCCTCGGCATCCCGGACTATATTTTCTCGCTCGTTCAAGTCGAATACTACCGATGCGAGTTCTGTTTCCAAATCGTGCTGTACCTCTGGCGGCAAGACATTCCAATTTATTTTGCCGTGACAGGAGGAATGACCCAGATCGACTCCTTCTTTAGCGCGGGAAGAGCGGCGATCGCGCCCCAGATCGAACACCGTATGTAAAACTCGCAACACCAACAAATCGCAAGATCGCGACAGGGGTGAAGTACAATGAGTATAGCCATGTAACAGAGCCAGACCAAAATGGGGTTTAGTTGTGGTACTGTAAGCTGCCGGCTTGATGGTATCTTCCAATAAATAAGTCAGAATTTTTTCCGTTTTTAACTTAGAAAACTCCTCGACAAAAGTTTGGAAATCTGCCGCTTGCACTTCTTCTGGTCCTTCCAAATACAACTGAGCGCCCATATTGTTAGCCAATTTGATGAACTCTTGAACGTCTGTCGGCTCTGGACTGTTTTGAAGTCGATAAATTGCTGGCACTCCTAATGCTTGCAAATGACTGGCGATTACTTGGTTAGCTAGGATCGTCAGCTCCGCTACCATCGCCCGGGACCGTGATACTTTATGAGATACAATCGCTCCGAGATCGCCTTCTTCGTTGTAATTGCTAATTTGTTCTGGTAAATTCAATTCAAAAGCTCCCCGTCGCAGTCTTGCATTTCTGACAGCTTGACTGACGGCTAACATTTCCTTCAGGAAAGGATGAAGCACTGACACTGCCGGATGAATTGAGTCATCTGGATCGCTCTCGTCGAGCATTGCTTCTACTTCCTCGTAACTGAGTTGATAATCTACGCGAACTACGCTGGGTTCTATTTCAAATTCTACGATTTGTCCTTTCTTGTCGATAACGATCGCGATCGACAATGCCAGTCGATCTTGTTTTGGCAACAACGCCAAACAATCGCATGAGATCGTTTCGGGAAATATAGGTATAGTTTTTTCTCCCAGATAGACGCTCAGAGCCCGCAGGCGGGCTTCTTTATCTAACGGAGTGTCTGATTCGACGTAGTACGGGATATCGGCAATGTGAATCCCCAAGCGCCACTGACCGGATTTAATCGTTTCCAAACTTAGGGCATGGTTAATATCTTTCTTGCTGGCATCCCCAAAAGCAAGAGTCAATTTATGACGCAGATCTAGCTTATTTTTTAGATCGTTCTTAGAGAGTTTGCTGACTAATAACTCAGCCTCTTCGAGTACATTTTTGGGAAAATCCCGAGGAAGATCGTGCTTGCAACATACGATGTCGATATCTTCTGCCGCTTCAGCATCGGAGCCCAGAATTTGAACTACTTTGCCGATGGGACGTTTGCTTCCCAAAGGATAGCGGACTACTTCGACGTGGACTAAGTGATCCACTGCATTTTCTAAATTTTCTGTCGGTAATAAGTCCAATTCAAATAAAAGGCGATCGTCTAAGGGAATTGCCCTGTACTGGGGTTGCTCTTCTGGGTTTATAAGTTTAACGCGAGCGAGTACCGAAGGATTTGCGCGTTCTAAAATCACTTCTACTTTTCCTTCGGGAGAGCGACGGCGACTGCCTTCTTTAACAATTTTTACCAGGACGCGATCGCCGTTCCAAGCATTACTCAGATGACTTTCTCGAATATAAACATCTTCGGTGCCTTCTGAGTCTTGAATGGCAAAGCAAAACCCTTTGCTCGAACAGCGAAGTTTTGCTTCGACTACATTTTCCCGTTCTAGAAGTCGATAGCGACCTTTATCTTTTACCAGAATGCCTATGCGCTCTAGAGCATCTAGTGCTATCTGCAATTTGCGGATGTTTGTTTCCTCTTGGCAATCGAGTTTTTTCTCCAGTGCTTTTGGAGCTACTAATTTTTCATCGCTGAAATTGGCTAGTAGTGTAGCGATTGAAAATTTCATGCAGCGTTAGTTCCTTTTTCTCTTCAATGGTTTTAGTTTCATGGGTTTTTCTGCGATCGTCCCTACCCCAGGGTGGCAGTTTTGCTAGAATTTTGCCGACCGTTGCGATCTACTTTTCAACAACAACAGATATATCAATGGCGAACTACAAAGAAACTACAGGCAAGAGGCTGGTCAAAGATACCAAAACTCCAAACAAATTAGGTTTCGTTTTGCAGTTTCCCCCACTCTCAAGTTTTCTTCAGCATCGCCGATGGCTCCGTAGGTAGCCTCTGTATGGCTATGCCTGCTGAAACACGCATCGACAGCCCAGAAAAAAATGCACGCGAGCTTCGCAGTGATGGCATCGGGGAGCAAACCAAGAGTCTGTCCGCCTCCAGTTCAGAGCGTTTCTGCTATTAGCTTTCACGCCTAGCTTCCTGTTTTAGATTTTAGACTTCCCCTCGTTGCAATTGGGGAATTGGCCACTTGTGTCTTAGGCTAATATCCCCTTTGACTGTCTGCAGGATAAATACAAAAAGTTTGGCTGGGTAAAAGCGCTCAGTTTGGCTGGGATTGCTTAAGGCTTTCTAGTTGGGAAGCCATAAACTGGGACTGGCGTTTGAATTGGGAATCTGCCTCATTGCTTGCAGTTTCTTTGCTTCTGGGTTTAGAAGCGAAACGACTCGAACTGGAATCCGTGCTGTTTGCACTTTAGCTATAGACTTATCTGTGATTATGGGACGATGGTGAAACAGACGGACAGGACATCAGCCAAGCACGCGAACTTTTGTTTATCTTATAGAAATGTAGCAAAGATTGGGTTGCTATTTTCAAATCGTTATTGCTTTTTTCATTAGACTACTAGAAGAAGTCTGTTTAAATGGCCACCTTAATCTTAATTTGTGAAAATTAGTTGGTTTTACTGTTGAC
This sequence comes from uncultured bacterium, assembly GCA_964619285.1. GTDB lineage: Bacteria > Cyanobacteriota > Cyanobacteriia > Cyanobacteriales > Microcoleaceae > CALKCV01. The sequence goes on from CAZUCT010000012.1 coordinate 34,417, forward strand.
TTTTTTTAAAAAATATGTTAGAAAAATTTCTTTCTCTTTATCCAACAGGCCGCTTAATCTCGGAGCTAACGACCATCCAGAATGGCCAGTATATAGTTCGGACTCTGGTTCAGGTGAATGGGGAAAATGTAGGTTCTGGATTGGCCAGTGCGGAAACTGTTGAACTGGCAGAAGAGCTAGCGAGAAAGAGAGCTATTGAAAACCTGGAACTGGACTCTCCTACTTCGGTTATCTCCGCTAGAGCTCAATCTCCTACAGCAGTTTCTTCTGTTGCTCCTCCACCTCCGGCTAGGGATAGGCCACAACCGACATCCCAAAAACTGACGGAAGTAGCAGCAACTCCCGATGTTGACAAACAAAAAACCAAAACTAAAACTAAAACCAAAACCAAAACCCAAGTGAATGAGGAGCCCGTTTCCCGAACTCCAGAACAAGAAGCATCGCCGATCGCTTCGACTGCCCCTCTCGATCCCGTAACTATTCCCGAGTCGGATAATTTCGATTCTGAGGATTGGCTGAAGGGGCCTGGCTACACTAAGTCGGAGTTAGAACCGGAGAAATTGAGTGGCACGTCGGAGAAAATCGAAGAAAACCAAACTCCACCAACAGAGCTAACAGCAACTTGCGAACCGCTCGACCTCTCAAATACTACTGCTACAATCGAGGTTTTACTTAATAATTTAAACTGGAGCGGAGAACAAGAAAGGGATTATTTAGAGCATACTTACGGACAAAAAACGCGCTCTTTGCTTGATGAGGAAAAGTTATTAGATTTCCAAGAATATTTGGAAGTTCTGGCTAAGGCCACGGCCAAAATTAAGTCTCTAGGCTGGAACCCCAAACAGCAAAAAGATTATTTGAAAAATCATCAAGGGGGGCGTTCTTTGGAAGAATTAGATGTCATCGAACTTGCTGAGTTTTTAGAATACTTAGAAGTTTTCGATAAAATTACTCAAAAAATTAAAGAATTGGCTTGGACTAACGAACAAGGTAAAAATTATTTACAGGAAACTTATGGGGTAGCAGGAAGGACTCGCCTTTCACTAGAACAATTACGAGATTTTTTAACTCGTTTAGAGTCTTTTCCTAATTAGAGCTTACTTTCGGGAGCCAAGAATTGAACGCTTTTTGCTAATGGCTAATGGCTAATTGCTAATGGTTAGGATTAACAATTAACAATTAGCGATTAGCAATTGACAATTAGCAATTAGTTTTAACTAACCGTGGCCACGGGGCGGGAAGCGGAAGGACTGCGGTTAATAACTTGGTCGATGAGGCCGTACTCTATAGACTCGGTGGCCGACATAAAGAAATCCCGTTCGGTATCTTCTAGGATGCGTTCTATAGGTTGGCCCGTGTGTTCGGCCAAGCGATCGTTGAGGTATTTCTTCAAGTACAAAATTTCTTTAGCCTGAATCTCAATATCGGTGGCCTGTCCTTGAGCCCCGCCCAGAGGTTGGTGGATCATAATCCGGGAATGAGGCAAACTCAATCTCTTACCCTTGGCCCCGGCGCTCAAGAGAAAAGCCCCCATGCTGGCAGCTAACCCCATACAAATAGTAGAAACGTCGGGGCGGATGTGGTTCATGGTGTCATAAATACCCATGCCCGCGCTAACGGAACCGCCAGGAGAATTGATATAGAGGTAAATATCTTTCTCTGGATCTTCGGCATCTAAAAATAGTAATTGGGCAACGATTAAGTTGGCCAGGTCCGCGTCGATGGCATTTCCCAAATAAATGATGCGATCGCGCAATAATCGCGAATAAATATCAAAGGCCCTTTCGCCACGGCCAGATTGTTCGATAACTGTTGGAATCATAGAAGCAGGCTAGTTAATTTGGACTTTAAGTATTCATTCTAAGACAATTAACAATTAAGGGACTTGCCATTTAATAAAATACCGATGTGTCGGGCTCCGGTTCGCGCGCGCCCTACCTACCATTGGTACTCTATTTTTTGGCAAGTCTCTAACCATTAACAATTGACAATTAGCTCAAACCTTTAAGAACCATTTTTGGCGGTACATCGAATACAGAACGAGCCACCACAACAAGATATTAGCGATCGCGAAAGCTAAAGAACCGTTGAAATCTCCTGCCCAAGGTTGGAAAATGCGCTCATAAAGCCAGCTTTTAATACTGGTAGCATTTTCCCCCGTACCGATTTTAGTAAAGAGAATAATTCGGCCCATAATTCCAGAGGCCACAAAGAGAAAAATGGCATTTAAGCCCATAACTTCAAAGGGCCTGCCCCACAAGTGCCAGCCTCGAACTTCGATCGCTTCGTAACAGGCAGCCAGCAATAACAAGGCCCAGCCGGCAGTCACTACAACATAAGAACTGGTCCAGAGAGCTTTATTAATGGGAAAGACCAATCCCCAGAGAGAGCCAACTAGCAAACAGACAAGCCCAGAAATAACCAAACTGATGCTAGTGGGACTTTTGATTGGTTGTTTTTTGAGCCATTGCCCGGTAAAGTAACCTGCCAAAACAGTCACCACCGCAGGCAAAGTGCTAAAAAGTCCTTCCGGGTCGTAGGGTTTATTGCCCCAGAGATGCTTTTGGGTAAGAACGAGGCGATCGACGTAGGCAGCGTAATTGCCTTCTGGGGAGAGGTTGCCAGGGCCGAAACCGGGAACGGGAATTAATTCCATGGCTGCCCAATAGCCTAGAAGTAGGAAAATTGCGAGGAAGTAAAGCTGTTTGCGCTCCAAGTTGAGGATGGCGATCGCGGCTAATAAATAAGCAAGACTAATTCTCTGCAAAACTCCCATAATTCTCAGGTCTGTATCCAAAGCGAGAGACGAGTAAGCGTTGAGGAGCAAACCGATGAGAAATAGTAAAGCACATCGCCGTGCTATGCGCCAGTAAACTTTAGCGGTGGGTTGGTTTTTTTCGGCATACTTTGATAGGGAAAAAGCCATTGCCGTACCTGCTATAAATAGAAAGAAAGGAAACACTAAATCTGTGGGGGTATAGCCGTGCCATTTTGCATGAAGCAGTAGGGGATAAACGTGATTCCAACTGCCGGGGTTGTTGACTAGAATCATGGTGGCGATGGTAATGCCGCGAAAGACGTCCAAAGATGTTAAGCGCATGGGTTGTTTGTGGATGAGAAAAATAAATTTTCAATGAAGTTAAGATAACAAAAGGCAGAACCAGAGTAAAGAGCTGATATTATTGAGGTTAGGTTGCCAACTAAGAACAACCAAAATGGGTAAACTGCTATTTTGAAGCGAACCAAACAGCGATCGCTTTTTGGGAATGCTTTGTTAATTGATGGCAATTACCATTTTTTAAACAAATCAGATTATCTGCAAAAAAAAGCAATTTTTTCGCGAATCGGGATGCAATTAGAAATGAAAATAAATTTATTAAAGCCAGGCAAAAAAAGAGGTTTAGTTTTCATTGCAGTTTTAATTTTGAGCTTAATAATTACCGTCGGTATCGGAACTTGGGTTCGAGAGACAGATGCCATTTATATTGCCGTAGCAGGTCCGATGAGCGGGGAATATGAAATATCAGGACAAAAAATGCTGCGAGGGACAAAAATATATATTGATGAAGTTAATAAAGCGGGAGGAGCCAACGGCAAAAAAATAAAATTATTAATATTTGACGATGAAGGAAAACCAGAATTAGCCAGGGAAAAAGCCAAAGAAATAGTAGAAAAAACGCCAGCGATCGCCGTCGTCGGACATTATTTTAGCGGGAGTTCTCTAGCCACTAAAGAAATTTACGATCGCGCTGGGATGGCGGCACTGACAGCTACGGCAAATGCTGACGAATTAACCAGGGGAAATAAATCGTATTTTCGGTTAGCATCTAGTGCTAGCGTGCAAGGTTCTTTCCTAGCAAATTATCTCAAAAGCGTTCTCCAAGAATCGACCGCTAGCGTGGTTTACAATTCTAACGATAAATTTAGTACGTCTCTAATGAAAGGATTTACAAATACGTTTTTAGGCTTAAAAGGAGAGATAAAATTTCAATGGAATGCGAAGGATTTTGGGGAGACCATAGAGGAAAAGAATGAAGCAATTACCAGATATTTATTAAATAATAAAAATCAAAGTCCTGGTACGATATTAGTCGCATTGCGAAGTAAAGATGCTGTAGATTTTATCGTGTATTTGAGGAGGAAAGGTGTCAAATATCCGATTATTGGAGGAGATAATTTAGGCGGGGACGATATTGGGGATTTATTTAATTTGTATCCAGAAGAACAAGCTCAACCGGGTTATTTTTCTGACGGAATCTTAGCCCCTGTTTCTCTAATCTTTGATTTGGCTGATGAAAAAGGACAAGATTTGAAAAATAAATACTTGGAAAAGTATCGAGTTAATCCAGGTTGGAGAGCAGCAGCTCATTACGATCTGGCTAAAGTTTTAGTAGAGGCAATTAAAAAGGGGAAAATAGAAGGAAAGCGAAAAAATCTTAATGAAGAACGTCAATTAGTTAGAGATAGTTTGGCTTCGTTTAATAGCCCAGAAAGTGCTATTGAAGGATTGGAGGGCCCGCTCTATTTTGATGAAGAAGGAAATGCAATAACGACGCTATCAATGGGGCGCTTTGAAAACCAGAAATTTATTTCTGCATTTACTCAGTTATATCCCGTACCAGACATCAAGACAGTGGAGAATTTAAAAGAGAAATTAGCCACGGGAGAAATTTTAATTGTTAACGATCGATATCTGGAAAAAACCAACGTAGTTTATACGGGAATAGATTTGAATGAAATTACTAATCTCGATCAGAAAACTTCGTCATATACAGCAGATTTTTACCTCTGGTTTCGCTATAAACAAGATATTGATGCTAGCAATATAGAGTTTACAAATTATTCAGTAGAGCGATTAGATTCGGGAGAAAAGTTGGAGTTAAACGAACCAATAGAAACAAAAACGGAGGGGGGAATTACTTACGATTTATATCGAATGAAGGCGGATTTTAAAGAACAATTCGTTTTTGATGATTATCCCTTCGATAAACAAAAAATTTCTGTGAGATTTCGCCATAGTCATAAAACGCGGGAAAATCTAATTTATGTGGTGGATGTAGTGGGATTGGAAGATATTAGCGGTCAAGGAATGTTGAAAAAGTTAAAAGAATCGGAAGTATTTAGTACGATAACGGATTGGAAAATCGAATCTGCCGAAATTTTTCAAGATACCATGAAAAATAATTCGACCTTGGGTAAGCAAGAGTTATTAAATACAGATGCAGTTCTCGAATATTCTAGACTTAATCTAGTAATTAATATCAAAAGAAATTTCCTTAGTTTTAGCCTGAAAAACTTATTGCCTTTGTTTTTCTTTATTCTGGTTTCCTACCTGTTGTTTTTCTTACCCTTTGAAGAAATTTCAGTAGAGGCAATCAGCGGTGTCTTACTGGCTATAGTATTTTTTCACTTGAGTTTGCTGGAGGCATTGCCGGATGGAGTAGGTTATGTGGTGGCTCTCGATTATGCTTTTTATGTAATTTATGTGTTAATTAGTTTGCAATTGGTAATGGTTGTTGTCGGTCAAAACCCTAAGTTTGAGGGAAGTAAAATGAGGCTAAAACACCTAATAAAAACAAGTAGAATGGTTTATTTAATTTTGTTGGCGATCGCTATTTTTGGGTTTGCAGTTCGCTACGACACGCTCGGGTTAATAGGTAATAATCATAAGGAAAGTATGCTTAACTTAACCTGGGCATCTACAGAAAGCCAACAGTTAACAAACCAGGAAAAAGTAACTATAAAATTAGGTTATTTGCTTTCGGATTATCAAACACAAATGGAGCGGATACTGGCAGAATTTAACAACAAATATCCGACTATAGAAGTGGAATTAGTTCCAGTAAATCTAACTGTCAATTTAGTTCCTGAAAATCCCTTAGATAATAATACTCTTCTCAAGAGTATGTTAAGACAAGGTGCAGCTGCAGATTTGTTGTTAGTAGAACCTTTCGATCTGGGAAAAGAGTTATTTAGAACTCGCTTTTTGGAAACCTTAGGCACTAAAGAAGAATTTTCTAACTTCGATCCGTCGGTGCTGACTGCTTGGAGTACAAAAGAGGGCGATCTGTACGCTTTACCGCTGTTTGCCACCGTCCACGGAATTTATTACAATACGGAGATTTTCCAAGAACTAAATTTAGAAATACCTCTTACTTGGGAGGATTTGCTCTACGCTGCGGAAATATTAGAATACTACGGCTATATTCCTTTTGCTAATAGTTCCAGCGATGGAAAAACGCTGATGGATGAAATATTTATGGATATTATACCTAATTTTATTGGTGGAGCTGGGGGCAGGGATGAATATTCTGAGGGCGCTCGCTGTTTTAACGACGAAGGTTCTGTGGCTGCATTTGCTGCAATGGTGGATGTGGGTAGGTTTTTGGCTGTTCCCGAAGAAGCATCTAACTACTATGAGAGTTTAAATTTGTTTGCTGAAGGCAAGGCGGCTATGTGGTTTGGCAGTTCTGGCAGCGTTCCCTTATTAAGTTCTTACGCTCCAGAATTGCAATGGAGCGCTTTTGCGATACCCGCCCCTGGGGAGCAACCGAATTATGTCAGGTTCAAACCCCAACTGGGGGTAGCAATTAACGCCAGCTCGCCTTATCCCCAACAGGCACGGCAATTTCTTGAGTGGTTGACTACCCCAGAAGCGGGAAAAGTGTTTGACCGAGAGTTACCCGGTTTGTTTACCCTTAATGCAATGGATCGCCACCGGGGAGAAGCTGAAGCTTTTATAGAGTTGATAGAGACAAATCCCTTGCTGGAACTTGGCTGGGGATTGGAAATCTTGAACCAAGGCTTGCCAGGGGCTTATTCTCTAATGAGGGAAGGAGTTTTAGGAGTTATTGGGGGCCAGATGACTCCCACGGAAGCTGCGGATAATTTGCAATGGGGTTTGGCTAAGTGGTTTCAACCGGCTCAAATTTGTAAACAATAAATTCAGGAACCATGAAGATAAAACTAAAGATAAAAGGTAAAAAAAGTAGGTGGTTTTTCATCGCAGTTTTAATCTTAGCATTGATAATAACCGTCGGTGTCGGCACGGTTTTTCGGGAACAAGAAGCCATTTATATTGCTGTAGCAGGACCCATGAGCGGTCTCGATCGCTTCCGAGGGGAGGATTTGGTGAGAAGCACTCAAATGTATCTGGATGAAGTTAATCGAGCTGGGGGAGTGAATGGGAAAAAACTAAAAATGTTGATATTTGACGATGAAGGAAAACCAGAATTAGCCAAGGAAAAAGCTAGAGAAATTGTAGAAACAACTCCAGCGATCGCCGTCCTGGGACATTATTTTAGCAGAACTTCTATAGCTGCTAGCGAAATTTACGATAAAGGGGGCATAGCTGCAATTACTGGTACGGCAACTGCTGACGAATTAACTATTGGCAATAACTCCTATTTCCGATTAGTATATAGTAATAACGCTGCCGGTTCTTTTATTGCCAATTATCTCAAAAATATTCTTCGGGAACAAAGAGCTAGCATTATTTACGACGATCGCGACCAATATAGTGCATCTTTGATGAAAGGGTTTGCGGAGGCATTTAAAGGTTTGCAAGGGGAGATAAAATATCAATGGAATGTTAAAGATTTTGGTCAAACAAAAGAGGAACAGCACGAAGCCATTATCAGAGATTTATTGAATAAAAAAAATGAAGCTCCGGGTAGGATATTGGTGACTGCGACCCCTACTAATGCTGTTGATTTTATTGTGGCTTTGAGGCGGAAAGGTTTGAATTATCCCATTATTGGAGGAGATGGTTTAAGTGGGGATGACATCGGAGAATTATTTAATTTTTACCCGGAAGAACAAGCACAGCCAGGGTATTTTTCTGATGGCATTTTAAGCGTGGTTCCTTTAATCTTTGATGTGGCAGGGGAACGAGCACAAGAATTGAGAAGCAAATATTGGGAAAAGTACCAAATTAAGCCGAGTTGGGTTGCTGCGGCTAACTACGATGCAGCTATGGTTTTAGTAGAAGCAATTAAAAAGGCAAAAGTCACGGGAAGCAGTGAAAATCTTGCTGAAGAAAGGAGCTTGGTTAGAGACAGTTTGGCTTCGTTTAATAGCCCGGAAAATTCACTAGAAGGAGTGCTGGGAAACTTCTATTTTGATGAAGAAGGAAATGCAGCAACTACTATATCAATGGGGCGCTTTAAAAACCAAAAATTTATTTCTGCATTTACTCAACTATCTCCGATACCAGAAATCAGGACGGTTGAAAATTTTCGAGAAAAATTAGCTTCAGGAGAAATTTTAATTTTTAATAATCAATATCAGCAAAAAACTAACGTAGTTTACACGGGAATAGATTTGAATGAAATTACTAATCTCGACCAGAAAACCTCTTCATATACCGCAGATTTTTACCTCTGGTTTCGCTATCAAGGAGATATGGATGCCAGTAATATCGAATTTACAAATTATTCAGTTTATCGATTAGATTCGGGAGAAAAACTGGAGTTAAGCGAGCCTATCGAAACAAAAACGGCGAATGGAATTACTTACGATCTCTATCGAATGAAAGGAGATTTTAAAGAACAATTTGTGTTTGATGATTACCCCTTCGATAGCCAAAAAATTTCAGTACGATTCCGCCATGCAAATCAACAGCGGGAAAATATCATTTATGTGGTGGATGTGGTGGGACTGGAAGACATTAGCAGTCAAGGAATTTTGCAAAGATTAAAAGAATCGGAAGCATTTAGCACGATAACTGACTGGAATCTAGAATCGGCACAAATTTTTCAGGATATCCTTAAAGATAATTCGACCTTGGGTAAAAAAGAACTGGTAAATACAGATGCCAGTATCGAATATTCGAGGTTTAATTTCGTACTGACAATTCACAGAAGCCTTGGCAGTTTTAGCATCAAAAACTTGCTGCCTTTATTTTTCTTTGTTCTGGTTTCTTACCTGCTTTTATTCTTACCCTTCGAACAAATTACAGTAGAGGTTGTCAGCGGTGTTTTATTGGCAGTAGTATTTTTTCACTTGAGCTTGCTGGAGGCGTTACCGGATGGAGTAGGTTATGTGGTGGCTCTCGATTATGCTTTTTACGTCATTTATGAGTTAATGATACTCCAAATGGTGATGGTGGTTGTGGGAAAACATCCTGGGTTTGAGGAGAACAAACATAAGCTTCACCAACTGATACAACTGAGCAGAATAGTTTATCTAATTCTGTTGGCGATCGCTATTTTTGGGTTTGCTGTTTATTACGATCTGATTTAACAATTAACGATATGCAACCAACCACAGATTTCATCATCATCGGCAGCGGTGTCGGCGGCCCGAGCTGCGGAGCCCTCTTGGGACGCTACGGCTTCCAAGTCACTATCTGCGAGAGTCACTCCATTCCCGGAGGTGTCGCCCACAGTTTCCAGCGAGACGGTTATATTTTCGACCGCTTCACGTTTATACTCCGGGTAACGAATCTTACGGTCTCTGGGAAGGACTGGATCGCCTCCGCGAAGAGTACGCCTGCCAAAAGCAACGGCGGGCAGGGGTGATGTGGCGGGCGTTGGAGAGAATTATTCCCGATATTCGCTCTCGCTGCGAGGTGAGTTTGGTGGGAACTCCTTTGACTCACGAACGGTTTTTGCGCCGCCATCGCGGTTCTTACGGTCCGGCGATCGCTGCCAATACTATCGCCCCTCTGGCAAAGCATTTGGAGGTAATTAGGGTTTGCTGTCGCGAACCTACAATTCAACGCTTTTTGCTAATTGCTAATTGCTAATTGCTAATTGCTAATGTAATACAGGCAATTAACAATTAACAATTAACAATTAACAATTGACAATTATCGGTTTCCTACCAACTTATCGCGCAATAACTTAATGCGATCGCGCAACCTGGCGGCTTCTTCAAATTCCAACTTTTTCGCCGCCTCTTTCATCCGTTCTTCCAACTTGCCAATAACCTCTGGAATATCCTCCAAAGGCAAATCCTCCGACTCATCCAACACCTTCTCCAACTGGGAAGAGTTCAACCGCCGCGACACGTCCAAAAACGCTAAAATCGCATTGCTCTGTTTCTTCACAATGGGCGTGGGTACGATGCCGTGCATCTTATTATAAGCTAACTGAATTTCTCGCCTTCTTTCCGTCTCGTCTATGGCCTTGCGCATACTATCCGTAAAATTATCTGCATACAAAATCGCCTGACCCCGAACGTTTCTCGCAGCCCTACCTATCGTTTGAATTAACGAACGTTCCGCCCGCAAAAAGCCTTCTTTATCCGCATCTAAAATCGCTACTAAAGATACCTCCGGTAAATCCAAACCTTCCCGCAACAAATTCACCCCAATCAAAACATCAAAATCTCCTCCTCGCAACCCTTGGAGTATCTCAATTCTTTCGATTGAATTAATCTCAGAATGCAAATAGCGTACCATTATCCCTCGTTCTTGTAAATATTCCGTTAAATCCTCTGCCATCCGCTTTGTTAAAGTAGTAATTAAAACCCGTTCTTTTCTCTTGACTCGGTCTTTAATTTCTGCCAACAAATCGTCAACTTGATTCTCAGTAGGTCGGACAAAAATTTCCGGGTCAACCACTCCCGTCGGTCTAATAATTTGTTCCACAACTCGACCTTCCGACTCTTCTATCTCCCAATTTCCAGGAGTAGCAGAAACGCAAATACATTGATTGACTTTTTGCCAAAATTCCTCCGCTTTTAAAGGGCGATTATCGGCAGCGCTTGGCAAGCGAAAACCGTGTTCTATTAATACCTTTTTTCGCGCTTGGTCTCCGTTGTACATTGCCCGAATTTGGGGAACGGTAACGTGGGATTCGTCAATAATTAACAGCCAATCTTTCGGGAAATAATCTATCAAACATTCTGGCGGTTCTCCCGGCAACCGACCGGTTAAATGTCGGGAATAGTTTTCGACTCCGTTACAATATCCCACCTCTTCCAGCATTTCTAAATCGTAGCGCGATCGCTGTTCTAATCTCTGAGCTTCTAATAGCTTGCCCGCTTTTTCTAAGTCTTCTAATCTTTCTTCTAATTCCTCTTTAATTGCATGACAAGCAGCCTCTAATTGGTCTTCTGGAGTGACAAAGTGGCGGGCTGGATAAACGTTTAAAGAGTTTAAAGTTTGGATAATATTGCTGCTAACCGGGTCGATGTAACGAATGGCATCGATTTCATCTCCAAAAAATTCTACTCTAATAATTCTGTCTTCGTAGGCAGGACCGATTTCGAGAACGTCGCCTTTTACTCTGAATTTTCCTCGGCTTAATTCTACGTCGTTGCGGCTGTATTGAATGGTTGCTAAATCTCTTAAAAGTTGCCGTTGGTTGACTTCTTTTCCTACTTGAAAGTTAATCGCTGCTTTGAGATATTCCGAAGGAATGCCCAAACCATAAATGCAGCTAATTGATGCTACTACAATTACGTCTTGACGTTCGAACAAAGAGCGAGTTGCCGAGTGTCTCAGCATATCAATTTCATCGTTGATAGATGCAGTTTTTTCGATGTAAGTGTCGCTTACTGGTATGTAAGCTTCCGGTTGGTAGTAGTCGTAGTAACTGATGAAATATTCGACAGCGTTGTTAGGGAAAAATTCTCTTAATTCGTTGCAGAGTTGGGCAGCGAGGGTTTTGTTGTGGGCTAAGACCAATGCGGGCTTTCCCACCTTTTCGATGACGGCGGCCACCGTTAGAGTTTTGCCAGTTCCCGTGGCACCGAGTAAAGTTTGAAAGCGATGTCCCCCTTGGAGGTAGGATGTTAGTTGAGCGATCGCCTTTGGTTGGTCCCCCGTGGGTTGAAAAGGTGCTTGTAAAGAAAAATTCGCCATTAGCTTCCGATTGTGGTATTCTCGACTGACATAACAATATTTTGACTCCTATTTTTAATCGGGAGCAATGGCGGGGGTGTTTTTATCGGCGTCGATATCGGGGGAATCTCCCAGAAAACGGGGCAACCAAGGCTGGATTCCCCGTACTATTACTTATTAACTATTAAGAAAAATATTTCTTGTGGTACGCGCTTACCCGCAATGGCCAGAAAATACTGCAAATACTATTCCCAGTTTCGGGTGGCTAGATCCTAGCTTGCTGAGAGTAGCCCGAAATGTTTATCTTGCTTATCTGCAAGTACATTCCGATAACATGACACGTCCTGCGGGCGTGGCCATTAGTCCCCGTAACTATCGGGGTCAGTTAATTTTTAGCCGCAAACCGATCTTATTGCCAGGGGAATTTTTTATTCCTTTCGAGCAGATAGAATCGGAACTTTATTAAAAAGGAATAATTGGGTATTTACCATTCCCCCCAAACCCCGTAGAACAGGCATCCTGCCTGTTACCCATTCCCCATTCCCCATTCCCAAAAATGGACATTATTTATGCTTTACCAGCGATGGCCATTACCTTGGCCCTGGGTGCGTCCATAGGCAGTTTCTTAAATGTAATCGTCTATCGAGTCCCTGCGGGTTTATCCATACTTAGACCGCCCTCTCGCTGTCCCTATTGTCTGACTAAGCTTAAAGCTTATGAAAATGTCCCCGTCTTTGGTTGGTTGTGGCTGCGGGGGCGCTGCGGCCATTGCGGTCATCCTATTTCTCCACGCTATCCCTTAGTGGAAGGGGCCACGGGCTGTCTATTCTTATTAATATTATGGGCTAACCAAACGCCAGTAGAAGTGTTGGGCTACTGGGCCTTTTTTAGCTGGCTTTTGGCCTTGTCCTTAATCGATATCGATACTATGACCTTGCCCAATTCCCTTACCCAGTCGGGATTGGTCTTGGGCCTATTGTTTCAAACGATCGGCGGACCGACAGGCAAGATGCCTTTCGTACACGGGGTCCCCGGTGTCATTGAGGGCCTCATGTCCGGTATAATTGGTGCTGTTGTCGGCCTGTGGCTGTTTGAGTTAATCGCTCTAGTTGGTTCGATTGTTTTTGGACAAACGGCAATGGGAGGCGGAGATGCCAAATTAGCAGCTACCATCGGCGCTTGGCTGGGTTGGCAGCATTTATTAATCGCTGGATTTATGGCCTGTGCCTTGGGGGCCTTCGTCGGTGGGGGGGCGATCGCTCTGGGTTGGTTAGACCGACGACAGCCAATGCCTTTTGGCCCCTTTTTAGCTATAGGGGCCGGTTTGACTGCCCTCTGGGGAAATGCTATATTAACAGCTTACCTAAATTTGTTTTTCCCAGTAATTCCTTAAAAACAACAGCCCAGGACTTACCAATGAGATTGGGAGCATCCCATATTTGCAAAAATAGAAAATGGCTAATCGCTAATCGCTA
>CAZUCT010000013.1:0-2049 GCA_964619285.1 uncultured bacterium
GTTGAGGTTTGTCTGCTAATTCTCCTTTGTTGTACTTTTTAGATAGCTCTTTATAGGACTTAAATGCTTCTGCTACTCCTCTAAGAGTTTGTTGTGTCGAGCGCAAGCGAGCAAATAGCTCGACCTGAGAATACAAAAACTGATAATTTGCATTGGACTTTAACTCTTTTTCGTGCGTTGTATTTTCCCGTAATATATCCCAATTTAAAATACCATTGTCTAGCTAAATAAATGCCGCGTCGAGCGCTAGCGAGCCGTTGGCTCGACATGAGCTTATTGGCCGTCATACATAAGTATTCTAAAAAAGGGACATTTTCGGATTTTTTAATTAACTCTTGCTGGCATCCATACATCTTTATTACCTCCATCATAATTATAACATTAAAGAAATTATAATGAAAACTTTTTTTACTGGCGACTGAAGTCGCCGTTCGCTTTTCATCCGTGCTTTAAAAAGACACGGCTTTCAAGCTCTCGTCCTTTTCTCGTAATTTCAATTTTCCCCCACCATCGCCACCAAACGGTGTTCTCGATCGGCGGCAAATTCAAGACTTGCTTTAATGTCTTCTTCAGTTAATTCTGGGAAGTCGTCTAATATCTCTGCAAAAGACATTCCCGCCGCTAACCATCCCAAAACATCATAAACTGTGATTCGCATTCTTCTAATACAAGGTTTTCCACCACGCTTATCTGGTTCTATGGTAATAATATTTTGATAGCTCATTATTTTATTTGGTTCAGTTAATTTACTAATTAAATCGTAATCGAAAATATTCGCGGTAGCTATAGCAATCCTAAACGAGTTGTCAAAAATTAAAAAGTAGGAAAAAATGACGATTTATCTTTTAGTATTCACTTTTCCCTGTTTCCTATTCCCTACTCTTGCCTTTTGCCTCTTGCCCAAAGCGTCTAATTATTTGACACAACTCAAATAGGTTTGCTATACCACTCCAACTCAGGAGTAGTCTCCTTGAATTTTCTCAAAATTTCCATGTGTTGAATAAAACAGTCTGTTATTTCTTGGTATTGGCGATCGCTAGAAATAAAATCCGCCAGACTTTTCTCAAACCAGACGAGATATCCATACTCTTTTTCTTCCAACTTTGGTTCAAATTTAGATAATTCACGTTGGCAGCTTTCTTTAAATTGTTCGTATAAATTATGAATTTTACTACAAAAACAATGAATATAAATACTAGGACTTTTTTGTTCGTAAAATTGAAATCCTAACAAAATTTCCAAAAACTTGCCTACTCGGCGAGATTCTTTATTATATGTTTTAAAAAGAGCATATCGATTAAAGGGGGGCAACTCTTTTAATTTTGCATAGTTTCTCTCCTAAGGTTCTCCGAAATATTCAATAAATTTAGGTTTAACTATTTCAAGACACTCATCCATTTTATCAACCGTTCTGCGAAACTGCTGCATAGCCATTAAATCGTAGAGATCGAACTCTGGAATACTACTCATCCCTAACTCCTTGAGATATTTAACAAATAGTTGCACCAATAAATTATCTTGATAATTTTCGCAAAAATTAAAAACATCCGTCCATCTAAATTGATTAAACTTTTCTAATGGCAGAGGTTCAATATCCGAGGCATTTTTGGAGTCATAGTATTTCGTACAATATCTTAAAAAAACATCTTTTTCATTATCTAATTGTGACAAAATACTTCCATATTTAGAAAGTTGCCCGTATCCTTCCCTAGATTCCACCTTATTTTCAACAAAACAGATTGATTCATGGTTTTCAAAAACCATATCTATTATCGAGTTCTCATATTTTTTTTCTTGCGTTTTAACTGTAAAGTTACTTCCTGGTATCCATAAAACCTTATTTGCAAATTGGTCTAATAAGCTTCCATCTGACTGTAAAACACCTGCCAAAACTTCTGTTGTAAAATCTTCAGTCGGCGTTTTTTCTGAAGAATTTCTATAAAGCTTTAAAAGTTGCAGAAATAAATCGTTTTCCATAAATGCGGTGGGGATATTCACCTTCTACCGATGTCCATTTTTTGTGCAATTTTATGGGTTGCACTTTTTTGG
>CAZUCT010000013.1:2149-47353 GCA_964619285.1 uncultured bacterium
TCACCTTCTACCGATGTCCATTTTTTGTGCAATTTTATGGGTTGCACTTTTTTGGCGACCGATATTGATGATGAAGTTTTAGGCATCGCCTAATAGATACCCAGAAACCCGGTTTTTTCAAAAAACCGGGTTTCTTAATTCCTAATTTATCCTAGCTATATTGACTGCCAGAACTAATTTCCGACTCCAAATTAAACAAAGTTTGGAGAGTTTGCATCGCCTTTCTCCGCGCCTCAATATCCTGTTGAGATCGCAACTGTACCATCGGATCGTGCAAAATCTTATTCACAATTCCCCTGGTTAAAGCCTCGATTACCTCCTGATGTTTTTCAGCAAATTCCGAACCCAAACGCGACAACGCTTTCTCCAATTCTTGCTCGCGAATACCCTCTATCTTTTGCCGCAAACAATTAATTGTCGGTACCGTTTCCAAACTGCTCCACCATACATCAAAAGCCTCTACTTCTTCTTCCAACAATACCTCAGCTTCCATTGCCATCTGGCGGCGGGATTCTTGATTTTGAGCCACTACTTCTTTCAAGTCGTCCACATTAAAAGAGCGAACATTAGGCAACTCGCTAACATCGGCAGCAACATTTCTCGGTACGGAAATATCCACCAACATCAACGATTTATCTGGTTTTAAAACAGGCTCTAAATTGTTTTTATTGAGAATAGCTTCCGTAGCGCCCGTACTGGTAAAAACCACATCGGAGTTTTGAATTATTTCCATCATTTCTGATAGCTGATAAACGGGAATATTGACTTCAGAAAACTTACTCGTCAATTCCCGCGCCCGTCCCAAAGAACGATTAATAATGGAAATATTGGTAGCTCCTTTTGAGAGTAAATGCTGCACCAACAACCGAGACATTTTACCCGCACCAACAATGGCAACTCGATAATCTGCTATGGTTTCGAGCTTCATCATTACCAGTTCTACCGCTGCCGAACTAATAGAAACAGCACCAGTACCAATACTGGTTTCGGTACGCACTCTTTTTCCTGCAGTAATTGCCTGTTTAAATAAGCGATTTAAGATTCGCCCTACCCCTTTATATTGCTGTCCGAGTTTATGAGTTTGTTTAACCTGGGCTAAAATTTGCCCTTCTCCCAATACCAAACTATCCAGTCCGGCAGCAACCCGCATTAAATGCATGACAGCATCTTCATGGAGCAACATAAATAGATGAGGTCGGAGTTCTTTTATTGGCAATTTGCTAGATTCTGAAAGGAAATGAGTCACCTCTCTAATTCCTGGCTGCATTTCCGTGGCCACAACATAAATTTCTAAACGGTTGCAAGTGCTAAGAATAGCAACTTCTTGAATATGAGTGCCACCAGACAAATTGGCAATTGCGTTTTCTATTTGTGT
Organism: uncultured bacterium; assembly: GCA_964619285.1. Taxonomy (GTDB): domain Bacteria; phylum Cyanobacteriota; class Cyanobacteriia; order Cyanobacteriales; family Microcoleaceae; genus CALKCV01. The sequence goes on from CAZUCT010000013.1 coordinate 3,525, forward strand.
TTCTGGAATGCTCAGTTTTTCCCTGACTTCAACTGGGGCTGTTTTGTGGCTAAGTCCGACGACAGCAATATTCATAAAATAGTTTTGATTGGTTGGCTAAAGGGGTAATAGCTAATGGCTAATCGCTAATCGCTAATCGCTGCTTTAATTAGCAATTAACAATTAGCAATTAACAATTAGCAAAAAGCGTTTAGCTATTGGTTTTCTTAAAAATTGAGATTAAATCTATCTCAACTGGATGTATTTCGGTTTGTCAAACATGTGAATGGTATCCACAAACCGAGCAGTTTTTGATTGAGAAGAAATAACTAAACTCTGGGTACGAGCGCCACCGCCAAAGAAGCGAACTCCTTCCATTAAAGTACCGGGCGTAATGCCGCAAGCTGCAAATAGCACTGTTTCGCCAGATGCTAATTCTTCGGCATTGTAAACTTTATCCGGGTCTTGAATACCCATTTCTTTTAGACGAGCTAGGTTGCCTTCTTTGCTTTCACCAATTAGCCCTGTTTTTACAACTTCTGGGTCGTAAATTAATTGTCCTTGGAAGTGACCTCCCAAACAACGCATAGCTGCTGCGGAAATAACTCCTTCTGGTGCGGCACCAATACCCATTAAAGCGTGAATGTTACTACCAGCAAAAGCGCAAGAAATAGCAGCAGAGACATCTCCATCGGCGATCAAGCGTACCCTGGCCCCAGCTTGACGAATTTCATTAATGAGGTCTTTGTGACGGGGTCGATCCATGACCACTACCACCAAGTCTTCAACGTGCCGATCCAGACAGTCTGAAATAACCTGTAAGTTTTCCGTGGCCGACTTATTAATATCTACATGGTTTCTGGCAGGTGGTGGAGCTGCCAACTTTTTCATATAGAAGTCTGGGGCGGCAAATAAACCACCCTTTTCAGAAATGGCTAGGACTGCCATCGAACCGTTTTGACCGTAGGCCACTAGGTTAGTACCTTCGCAGGGGTCAACGGCAATGTCAATTTCGATTAATTCATCTGGGTTGCAGTAACTTCCAGCATCTTCCTGAGTGCAGATGCCGACTTCTTCGCCAATGTAGAGCATGGGGGCATCATCTCGTTCTCCTTCACCAATGACGATGCGACCGCGCATGTGGATTTGATTCATCCGATTGCGCATAGCTTCCACAGCTACATGGTCGGCAGTATTTTTTTCTCCTTTACCCATCCAACGGGCCGAAGCGATCGCTGCTTGTTCGACTACTTCGATGATTTCTAAACCGATTACGTTATCCACAAATATTTATCCTCAACAGCGCGGGCAAGAAAGCCTTGTTTTGTTTAGGGCTCCCAGTTTTCAAGTCTATCAGAGAGCGAGCCCCGCTTTGGACTATGGAGGGATTTTGTTGATGTTAAGTTTTATTACAGCGATCTAAGTGGCCTCGCGGTGGTTGCCATTGACAAAAGCCAAAATGACTGTAGTAAGATGAGAAGTGTCCCAGAAAACAGTATTAGCCCTTTGTTAAAGTCGAAGGCATTTAACTCAAGCCTTCTCAAGCAAAGTAACTTTTATTATTAAAGGAACTGTTTAAACTTTTTGCAGTAAAGAAAACTCTATTAAAGGATTGAAAAGTGACGGAACACGTCTTAGTAATTAAAGATTCGGAGTTTGAAACCGAAGTCCAAAAGTCGGAAACACCAGTTTTGGTTTATTTTTGGGCGACTTGGTGCGGCCCTTGTAAGTTGGTGGCCCCGTCGGTAGAAAAGATGGCGGCTGATTATGGCGATCGCCTCAAGGTTATCAAAATGGAGGTGGATGCCAATCCCGAGTCGGTGAAAATCTGCAAAGTGGAGGGAGTTCCAGCACTGAGACTTTTTAAAAATAGTCAAATAGTGGCAGACCATGAAGGAGCTATTACTAAGGATAAATTAGCTGAATGGTTAGAAGCTAATTTGTCTTAGGGAATTGTCAATTGTCAATTGTTAATTGTTAATTGTTAATTGTCAAAAGAGGTGGATTCCAAGCTCTCAATTACTTCTCTTGAATAAAAACTTGGTACAGAGGTCGCAACTGCATCCTTCTTTAAGGGGTAGTTGTGCCTCCTTGATTACTTATTACCCATTACCGATTACCGAAATAATAATGCAACTTTCTCACCGTTTGGAACCCCTGCGCTCTAATGTCTTTGCCGATATGGATGTAGCTAAGGCAAAGGCTAGGGCTACGGGAAAAGATATTATTGACTTATCTCTGGGCTCTTCGGATCTGCCGGCGGCAAGTCATGTAGTAAAGGCGATCGCTAATTCTCTGGAAGACCCCACCACTCACGGTTATTTACTATTTCATGGAACTAAAGATTTTAGAGTAGCTGCTGCCAATTGGTACGAGGAAAGATTCGATATTTCTGTTGACCCGGAAACGGAAGTTTTACCTTTAATTGGCTGTCAAGAAGGTACCGCTCATTTGCCTTTGGCGGTACTTAATCCGGGGGATTTTGCTTTACTTCAAGACCCGGGTTATCCTTCTCATGCGGGTGGGGTTTATTTGGCGGGCGGTCAAATTTATCCGATGCCGATGCTTGAAGAAAATGGCTTTTTGCCAGCGTTCGAGGAGATACCAGAACCGGTTTTAGCTCAGTCAAAAATGATGGTTTTGAGCTATCCTCATAATCCGACTACTGCTCTCGCGCCTCTGTCTTTTTTCCAAAAAGCTGTCGCTTTTTGCCAAGAACATAATTTAGTTTTGGTTCACGATTTCCCTTATGTCGATTTAGTTTTTGATGCTTCTAGTATTGGGAAAGAAATATCGGTTAATAGTAATAAACCTGCAGTTCATTCTATTTTTGAAGCGGATACCGATAAGAGTATTTCCATAGAATTTTTTACGATGTCGAAATCTTATGGTATGGGTGGATTTCGGGTAGGATTTGCTATAGGCAATTCCGAGTTAATTTTAGCTTTAAGACAGATAAAAGCTTGCGTGGATTTTAATCAGTATCGGGGTATTTTTAATGGGGCGATCGCTGCTTTAACTGGACCTCAAGATACGGTTAAAGAAACGGTGGAAACTTTCCGCCAGCGTCGCGATGCTTTTATTGCTGCTTTGCATGAAATTGGTTGGCAGGTGCCTACTCCACCCGCGACTATGTATGTTTGGGCTAAATTGCCCCAGAGGTGGAGCAACGACTCTATTAAGTTTTGTATCGATTTAGTGGAAAAAACTGGAGTGGCCGTTGCACCTGGGGCTGGTTTTGGTAAGGCTGGGGAAGGATATGTCAGATTTGCTTTAGTGCATAATCCACCGATTTTGTCAAAAGCTGTGGAGAAAATAGCTGAGTTTTTAAGCCAAGGGCCAAGGTAGCCAAGAGATTTGCCCATTGACAAAAAAAAGTCCCAACTTGCACGGGTTGGGACTTTTTTTGTGGGCCAATAAAAAGGCCAGGTATTTGACAGGGGGGTGGCGCTTCAAAAAATAAAATCTTTTCTCTTTGTTTTTCCCTTTTTTCTCTTACCTTTTTAATAGCAAAATCAGAAGTTTTCCTTGTATATACTGAGGTAAACAACAAGAATTAACAGGCTGAATCTTCATAGAAACTTTACATAAAACAGGCTCAACTTTATGCTTTCTTAACAGAAGACCAACTATAATGAAGCCAAGAGACGAAAATCACAGTAAAAGGCGATCGCTCATCACGGCAACATCCAAGGGATAAGTGCTTTGATTAAATTAAAGAGATAAATATTGAATCAACCAGGGTCTTCTATATTTCAGGTTTAAGCATTTTACTCATTTGTACAGTTTCTAAAAATTTCAGGAGATAAAAATCATGGCTGGACTAATTAAAAAATTCGTAATTGGCGCTTCAGTAGCAGCAGGTATGACCGCTTTAACCGGCATTCCCGCATTGGCACAAATTGAAAATCCCACAGTTCAAGGTGGAGAATACAAAATTTATGAAGCGGTAGATATAGATAACGACGGTGTCGCTGACACGACTCAGGAAAACTCAGGTGCCGATATTGCCGAAGTTCTTCAGAAAATGGACGGCACTCCTGGTGGTAATATCGAGTTATTTAGCGATAGCGAGCAGAGTCAATATAATACTCTAAAAACACAAACGGGGAATTGCACCAACTTCGGAAAGCTCATGGGTCAGTGTCAGACAAGCTACGATGTAACGAACTTTGCTAACGCCGACGTTACCAGCATTAGCGGTATGGTAGGCGGCAAAAACCTAACTCTGAGCAGCTTAACAGCTTACGACTGGTTTGGAAGCAGTTTAGATACCAGCTATGGTGCAAGTAATCTTGCGAATACATGGTTTGATGCCTTTTTAAACGCAGCCGGTCAAGATACTCTCGGCTTCGCTACAAGAAAATTTGCTTTTAATAGTTTCTTAGGAATGAGCGGCTTTCAACGTACTAGCGATGCTAACATTTCCTACGTTGACGTTGTTGATAGCGACATCAATATTGGTTTGGCAGGTCATTACGATTTGAAGGAATTTTACGGTCAATCTTCAGAGTTTTCTAGCATCGTCGCATTGCTGCCCGACGGTTTCCAAGCTAGCGAAGTGGTCAAATATGAATACGATAACGTTATTGACTATGCTTTCGGGTTTACAGCAACCGACTCCGGTTTAGTTGCAGCCGACGATGGTAAATCTCATACTGGCAATTATGAAGTTTCAATTACCGTCTCTACACCGGAACCTTCTTCGATGTTGGCTTTAATGGCTGTGGGAGGAGTGTTACTCGCCACTAAGAAAAAATCTGAGAAAAACGGATAGAGTTATTTAGGTCGTTTCAGTTTTTTCAAGTAAAAAAGCCCTTCCTTTGTTCAATACCTTCGCGATTTTCCAAGGCTAACTCGCCCCCCAGAAACCCGGTTGGCAAAAAACCGGGTTTCTTAATCAATACCTTCGCGATTTTCCAAGGCTAACTCGCCCCCCAGAGAAACCCGGTTGGCAAAAAACCGGGTTTCTTAATCAATGCGTCTTCCTCTCCCCGCGTCTGGTGCGTCTGGTCTGTCCTACTTTTTATTGTCATTGCGAGGCGATTGGAAAACGACTTAACAATGCATGCCTCTTGCCTTTTGCCTTCTTCTCAAAAAAAACCCTCCAAATGTAGGAGGGTTTTTTAGGTTATTCAAAGCAACTTTAAAATTCTTATCCTTGGGAAAGCAAACCGATTTCCATGGAATCATTTTTTCCTTGACTGAGGGTTGGAGGTAAGTTCAACAAAACTTTACCCGCTACTACAGTATTTGGAGAATTGTTGCAAGCAAAAACTTTTTCACCAGGCGCTGCAGAGAAAGGACAGCTACCCCAAGTACAAGCTACGGCAGAGTAATAAGCATCTATATCCTTGTCCTGAAGACATTCTGCCCAAGCCTGGGGACTGTACAAATTACCCAAACCTACTTGTCCGGCACATTGAACGGATAAACTAAACCCGATCGCTTTTAAAGCACAATCGGCGTTTACAGAACAATCTTGGACTGTAAATACTCCAAACCCTGAAGTATTAATATTGTTCTGGGCATCCGAACCGGCATACAAGCCGTCTAGTTGTGATGGAGCCATCACCAGAGCAAACGCATCAATGCTTAAGGCATCAGCGGTTAAACTAATTGCTTGCATCTCGCTGTCACTTAATTCTGCTTCGCCATTAAAAAGCATATCTAAATCGCTCTCGTAGGTTCCAACTCCGTCTCCTAAGACTTCTCCAAAAGTGGGCAATGCTCTAGCGGCAGGAGCTGCAAAGGTTCCTGCTAAAGCTACTGCTGCGGTGGTGGCGATCGCTGTTAGTAATTTTTTCATCGTTTTATTTCTCAATAATTAGTTACAAAACTGGTTAAATTGGCTGATGTTTTTGCTTTGTTGTTTTTAATAGATTTTGTCTATTCCAAAGCCCATGACAAATTTAAAGTAGCAGTATTTTTACGGAGTTTTTGAGACAAGTCCTGTCAAAAACAATACAAAAAAGCATTCTCCGCTACCAGAGGCTTTGCTTTTTTCTCTGTGCCAGAAAGACTTGTAACCTTTTAAACTTTCAAGCAAGAAAGTGGTTTTTTAGCCACATTTACATCCTAACCCGACTTTTAACCATCGTCAAGATGCTTTATGTAAAGATATTGCAAAGACGAAAAGCCTAATTATAAAGATTAAGTGAAGTTAAGCTGAAAAACATAGCTGGCTGTCCCATTGGTGCTAGAATAGCCGATTGCTTCAAGCGATCGCGCCAACAGAAAATGCTAGATTAATAAAGTCTCTATCCCAACTGCTAAAGGCAGGATAGACTCAAACCGCAAAAATTAGTAAGCAAATTGATATGAAAGGGACCACCGTCACTCAAATTCCCAGTCAGGCCGCTCAATTTCTCAAATTAGGGGGACTGGTTTTAATAGTCTTCACCCTCTTTAATTATCTGCTGCTGCTATTTCCCTTGAACCTATTCGATGTCCAGTGGCGACTCAGGTTCACAACCCAGATGGTCGATTTAGGAATATGGCCTATTTTAGGAATAGGTTTAATGTTTGCTGCTTATGCCTTTGAAGAAATATTAGGTCAATCAAAGGCCCTGCCGAGAATTAGCTGGAAAACATTAAAATTCTGGGTTTATTTAGTCTCGTTATTGTTGGGAATCATCTTTTTGTTATTAATTCCGTTACACATCACCAGCGCTGTTGGGGCCAGCAGTCAGACAGTCCAACAAATAGAGCAGGAGGCCACCCAAGCCAAGCAAGAGTTAGAACAACGCCTCGAACAACAGCAAGCTCAAATGAGCTCTTTACTTACAGACAATCAACAATTAGAAGACTTTACCAGCAACAGCGAACTCAGCGAAGAACAGTTGGCAAGATTAGAAGAATTTAAAAACGACCCTGCAGCCCTCAAGCTCCAAACAGAAACTATTCGCGACAGACTAACCCAAAGAATTAATAGCAGAAAAGAACAAGCCGAGAAAAGATCCCAGATGGGGGCCTTTAAATCTAGCATCAGAATTGGCATCAGCAGTTTATTATTAGCAAGTTGCTATCTGACAATTGGTTGGAGCGGTTTTCGAGGAAATCGCCCCAGAAAACCTCGCCGTTAAGATGGCTGTTGGGACTCTCGTTGCAAAGCAGCCGCGAATCTTTCGTATTCAACCTCGATTTGAGACAAAATCCCAGAAGCTTCTGGGGGTAAGGAAGTCTCATCTTCCTTTGCCCGGCGGCCTATAGTTTCTAATTCTTGACAAATCCTGTAGAGAGCGATCGCCCCCAAAGTACCGCTAATAGATTTTAGAGAATGAGCGCTATCCTTGAGTTCTACCGCGTCAGCTTTATCTAAAGCGATGCGGATATTTTCCAACCTTTCGGGAGCAGTCTCCAGATAAAGTTCGATGGCCTCATCCAAAGCCTCCACTTCTCGCAAACTTTCGATAACCTGGGCATCTAGAACGGGCTGTTGCTTACTAGAGTTGACATCGACCTGTGACTGTAAAGAAGCCTCCAAACTTTGACCGGCGAGCTCGTCAACTGGTGGGGTATTAACTGCAGGTCCGTTAAAAATTCCTGTAGTACCCGAGACAATAGACTTACACCGCCTCAAAGCTGCCACCAATTGCTCCACGCGGATCGGCTTGCTAATATAGTCATCCATACCGGCGGCCAGACACTCTTCGCGATCGCCCTGCATGGCATTAGCAGTCATCGCAATAATCCGAGGCCTGGGTCTAGAACTGCGACCGTTACCATTTTGCTCCTGTTCGGCCTCTCTACAAATACGACGAGTAGCCTCCAGACCGTCCATCTCCGGCATTTGGACATCCATCAAGACAACATCGTAAGGGACTTGATGGACTGCCTCCAGAACTTCAAAGCCATTGCTGGCCACATCCGCTCGATAGCCCATGCGCTGCAAAATCTGTAAAGCAACCTTTTGGTTGACCAAGTTATCATCGGCCAACAAAATTCGTAAAGGTATTTTTTCTGCCAAATCTACAGGAATGCCTTCTTCCTTACGTTGAGGCTGCCCCAATTTAAAACCGATTTGCTCGCCTCCCAAAACCCTCAGCAAGATAGCGTAAAGCTGAAACTGTTTAATTGGTTTGTTTAATAAAGCTTCAAAAAGGCGATCGGGAACATCTATTTCCTGTTTACCAATAGAAGTCAACATTACCAAAGGTAAATTTTGATAATCGGGATTGTGGCGGATTTTAGTTGCTAAAGTTATGCCATCCATTCCTGGCATTTGCAGATCCAGAATTGCCCCATCGTAAACTCGATTTTGGGACAGTAATTCCCAAGCGCGATCGCCATTTTCTGCTTCTTCTACCACTAAACCCCAAGACTCAGCTTGCAACTTCACAATACGTCGATTAGTATCGTTATCGTCTGCCACCAACAACCGTTTTCCTAATAGCAGTTCTCTAAACTCGTGCAAATTACCATTAAAATCTTTCTCTGCTAGAGTTTTAGCAGTGCCTTCAGCCATTACAGTGAAGTGAAAAATCGAGCCTAATGGTTCTTGATTGGCGACTTTTAAAACCACCTCTGAATTGCAATCCTTTACTAGATTATCCTGTTTTTCTTTTGGTGGGTTGCCCGCTACAGAGCCCATACTTTCTACCCACATTCGACCGCCCATCATTTCAGCCAATCTTTTACTAATAGCTAATCCCAAACCGGTGCCGCCATATTCGCGAGTAGTAGAAGCATCCACTTGACTGAAAGATTTAAACAAACGGTCCATGCGTTCTGGAGGTATGCCGATACCCGTATCTTTCACTGCAAATTCAATTTGATAAACCGGCCAGACATTACAAGCAATAGGTACGGCATTCCACTCTTTTTCTTGAAGATTTGGTTCTGTTTCCCCATGGTTAAAATCTTGTTCTTGGCGGCGAGTTGTTACCAATACCACCACTTCTCCTGCATTAGTAAACTTTACAGCATTGCTCAACAAATTTACTAATATTTGACGGACTCTAGTAATATCTCCCAGAATTGTTGCTGGAGTTTTGGGTTCGATATAATAGGCTAATTCTAAACCTTTATCGCCTGCTTTAGCAGCCACTAAATCCAGAGATTCTTCTAGTGAAGAGCGCAAATCAAAAGGTTGTTCTTCTAAATCTAGCTTGCCAGATTCTATTTTAGAAAAATCTAAAATATCATTAATTAAGTTTAGTAAAGCATCGCCGCTGCTGCGAATAGTTTCGACAAAATCTCGCTGCTTACTATCTAAAGGGGTATCTAATAACAAACCTGTCATGCCAATAACCGCATTCATAGGAGTTCTAATTTCATGGCTCATAGTTGCTAAAAACTCGCTTTTAGCCTTAGTAGCTGCCAAAGCTTCATCCCTAGCCTTTGCCAAATTTAGGGCAGTTTTCTGCCGTTCTAATTCCCCTCCTATCCATTGAGCCATTAGTTTCAATAATTCTTTATCTACTGCTTTAAAAGGTTCCATAAGAGCGGTGGAACTACAGAAACTAAGAGTACCATAAACCGAAGCATCAACTACTACGGGAGTTCCCATATAAGCTTCGATATTAAAAGCCAGATCGTCTGGCAATTTAAAACCAGAAAATCTAATCGATTCAAAGTAGAGAGGTTCTTGAGACATTGCAGTAACAAGGCAGAAAGTTTTTTCCAGTTCTAACACCTTTCCTTTAGCAAGAGAATCATCTTGACTTTTAACTGCTATTATTTGATAATAATCCCCTTCAATACGAGATAAAATACCTGTTTCTAAACCAAATTTTTCGCATCCCATTTCTAGAAGTTGTTCGAGGCGACATTCAAAAACAGAGCTGCCAGCAAAATTAAAATTGCAAGGAGCGGCCGTTACTTGATAAAGTTCCCTAATAGCAGATTCGCTATCTTGTAGTTCTTGCTCTCTAAATTTGCGTTCGGTAATGTCGCGAGAAACTGCAATAATTTCTAGAACTGCGTTTGTTTCTGGGTCGCGAATAGTGCGGGTATTAGTTTCAAACCAAATGTATTGACCGTCTTTATGTCGGATGCGATAAGTAATGGTGTAAGTAACCGGTTGGGCTAGAATAATTGAAGTAGCTCTAGCAATTGGTTTAATATCTTTGTGGTGTAGAAAGTGTTTGGGATGTTTGTTAATAAGTTCCGATGGTTCGTATCCGAGCATAGTTTTACAAGCTGGCGAAACATACAGAAAAATTCCCTCCGGGGAGTGACGGGAAATCATATCTGTGGAGTTATTGGCCATTAAGCGATAGCGCTCTTCGCTGTCGCGAGATAGGGATTGAGTCTTTTGTAGGGTTTCTAAAAGCTTGTCGATCGCATTAGCTTGAGCTGAGATTTCATCTTCTCCCTCCACTAATAACCTTCTAGAATAATCTTCACTGCTGCTAATGCTATTGACAAATTGATTGATTTGTCTTAAACGAGATAAAAGCAATTTTTCTGCGATCGCCAGAGTGACACCGCTAGATATCAAACTAAGTACGATGGGTGAAACAAAAGCTAAAAAAAAGTTTAAACCAGTTTCCTGCTTGAAAAATAACAGTAAAAACAAACTATATATAAACAAAATCCAACATACTTGCGCGATGGCAATAGTTAAAAGCGTGTTTTTGCGAATTTTCATATTAATGTTGCCCCTTGGTTGTTCTATTCGGCAACTAGCAGCGACAGGCGAGATGCCTATCTAAATGTAGCGTTTGGCCTCAAAATGGTAGTAAGCTCCCCAATAGTTTCAAACCCAATTTCATCGGGCGATCGAATCTTGTCTGCTCAAAGTTAAATCAAAACCTAGCTAAGTCCAAGGTAACAAATTTTACCCGTACCCGTCCATTTACAAAAAAAAGCTGAGTTATTCCAAGTTAAGTGGGTAGGCAAAAATATTTACATAAAATTTTCCCCGTAGAACAGACATCTTGTCTGTTCGGTGTCTAATTAATTTGGCACTCCTACTTATCCAGTAACAATCAGCATTTTCTAATAATTAGGAGAAAATTGGCCAAGACAAATTATGAAGTTGCCATCTTCGTTACAGATGCGTTTAACAGTAGTCATTGCAGTAGTTTCGGCGGTAGGACTCGGTAGCGTTGCAGCCTGGACTTGCTGAAAAATGCAGCAAATTCCGATCGCGTAGTCATAAGCATAACATCATGAGGATGGCAGCTCCCTTGCCAAGGGACGCGGAAGTGTATAGTGAAATCTCGTATTTGCACGCTGTCGTGCCAAAAGCGATCGATAATCTGACGATAACTAAGCTCTTTACTCTGGGTAAAGAGTCCTGACGGTAAAATGTTGGCCCAATGTCGTAATTTAGAAGAAAAGAGCGATCGCTTTATTTTAATCTCGATCGCGGAAATGCCCCTGAAATCTATTATCTATGCCATCGACGGGCGCTGTTTTGTCTTGTGTCGCGGCCCTTTGCAAGTGAATGGGACATTAGTAGGCCAACTTTACAGGATTTATGGGAATTAGCTAGGGCCGATAGCGGACAAATCCATTTTCATTTAGAACCAGTAGTTTTAAATAAGTTAGCAGGGGAAGTGGTGGAGATGGGGAAGCAATTTAGCGATCGCCAGATTATTCTGAAGATTGCCAAAAATGACAATAAAAAACAAGATGATTTGAGGGATGAAAAATATCTAGTGGTCATAGCAGATGCTAACCGTCTCAAAGAAGTTTTATTAAATTTAATTGATAATGCTGTTAAATATTCAGATGTTGGTTCGCCGATTACAGTTGCTTTAAGTAAAATAGGAGATAGGGGAATAATTCAAGTATGCGATCGAGGTAGCGGCATTCCTCGATCGCAACAATCAAGAATATTCGACCGTTTTTATCGAATTGATGATGCTAGAAATAGAGCTACTGGTAGCGTTAAAGTTAGCTCTAAGTTAAATGAAGGAAGCGTATTTACAGTAATTTTACCATCGAAAAGGTGAAGGTTTTCCGATTTTAAATAAAAATTAATTAAGGATATTTTTGGAGATAAAATGGCTGAAGAAATCAAAATTAAAAGAGGATTATATTGGAGAGGTTTTTCCGCATTTAAAAAGCTCAAATTACCAGATATTTTGAGAATTATTTTAATCGCGTTAGGAGTCTGGTATTCTCTAGATTTGGTCATAAATATTACTGTTGACTTTTTTTGGTTTGAAGAAGTTAACTATCTAATAGTTTTAAAAAAAAGACTGATAACTCAAGGGGTACTTTGGGCGATCGCTTTGATTGTTAGTGGCAGTTTTTTAGGGATAAATCTAGCAGTAGCTAACCGATTTAAGTATCCGAAAAATTTTGATTTTCTTAAGCAAGATGAATCCAGAGAAACCATGCTTATGCCTCCCGCGACGATGCCATATAGCAGTAAACCTGTGGTTCCGGCATTAGGATTGGGATTACTATCATTATTTATTTTAGGATTAGTTTTATTAATCTCAGTAATTTTAATTCACTATATTTTAGCGGCTCTTAATTATTGGCATATCGATTTTAGTGCGCCTACAATATCGCCGCAAATGCCAGTGGAACTCGGACTCGAATCTACAACCAAACTCATGGCGAAAATACCCTCTAATTTATGGGAAGTGGGAGTAGTAATAGTAGTAGCTATTGGCATCCTTCTAAAGGCTTCATTTTTTCTGAGGGCGATCGCTATTTTTCTGAGTATCATCTTTGGTCTGATTTTATCCAGCCATTGGTCAAATATCTTACAATTGCTCTACGCAACCCCCTTTAATGTTACCGAAGAAGTCCTGAACTTAGATGCTAGTTTTTACGTCTTTATTTTACCAGTTTTACAACTTTTAGAATTTTGGTTAATAGGATTATTTTTATATGCCCTGGCTTCATCGACTTTGCTCTATTTTTTATCAGGAAATAGTCTAGTTCAAGGGAGTTTTCTACGTTTTTCTCAACCCCAACAGCGCCACTTACACGGATTGGCCGGCGGTTTAATGCTAACCATAGCATATAGTTATTTTATCGACTGCTTCGAGCTGCTTTATTCTCCCAGAGGTGTTGCCTACGGTGCCGGTTTCACTGATGTGAAAATACAGTTACCAGCTAATATTTTTCTAGCCGTATTAGCAGTTTTAATTGCAGGGTTTCTCTTCTGGCAAACTATTTTTTCGGTGCAACCAATTCAGCCGTATATAGAACTGAGCTTACGTCTGCTTGGTTGGCGTCGCCGTAAGAGAAGAAAGAAAAAACAAATTGCTAAGTTATTTGCTAATAGCTATTCTTTAAGAGCTATTTTAACTTGGTATTTAATAATAGCAGCTTTGAGTGGATTGGTTTTGCCAACAATCGTGCAGCAAGTCATCGTCGAACCTAACGAACTCGAACGGGAAATACCTTATATCAAACGGAGTATTAATTTCACTCGCCTGGCATTTAATCTGGACAAGATTGAAACTAAATTTTTTAACCCAGAAAATCAACTCACTTACGAGGATATTCAAGAAAATAAACTGACTATTGAAAATATCCGCCTTTGGGATACTAGACCAATTTTAGAAACTAACAAACAGTTACAGCAAATCCGACCTTACTATGAATTTCACGATGCCGATATCGACCGCTACACTATTCTTAAAGAAGTCTCAGACAGAAACCAAAAAAGAGCAACAGAAAAAGAACAAGTAATTATTTCAGCTCGGGAATTAAATTATCAAGCTGTTTCCGAAGCGGCACAAACTTGGGTCAACAAATACTTAGTTTATACCCACGGCTACGGTTTTACTTTGTCTCCTGTAAGCAAAGTTGGGGTCGGGGGATTGCCAGAATATTTTGTTAAAAATATCGGTCCCAGTCCCGCTATGGATAGTAACACAACTTTGGAAGTATCGGAAAGAATTCGCTACAGCATTCCTATTGGCAAACCAAGAATTTACTACGGCGAACTCACCGATAATGAAGTAATGACTTCCACTAAAGAAGAAAATAAAGAATTAGATTATCCCAGTGGGGATACTAATGTTTACAACACATATAGCGGCCGGGGCGGAATTTTATTAAGTAATGGATGGCGGCGGTTATTATTTGCTAAGTATCTTAAAAACTGGCGGATGATTTTTACGAGGGATTTTACCACAGATACAAAGCTATTATTTCGCCGGGATATCGCCAGGCGAGTTAGGACGATCGCTCCTTTTCTTCGTTACGATCGCGACCCTTATTTGGTAGTAGCAAATCCTAATTTTAATAACCAACTAGCTGACAAGAAAACTCCAAATTATCTTTATTGGATTCTCGATGCTTATACTACTAGCGATCGCTTTCCTTATTCAGATCCAGAAAATCATGATTTTAACTACATCCGCAACTCGGTAAAAGTTGTCATCGATGCTTACAACGGGTCGGTTAATTTCTATTATATCGACGACGCGGAAGACCCAATTATTAATACTTGGCGGCGAGTTTTTCCGGGAATGTTTAAACCTCTTAAAGAGATGCCAGCTTCCCTTAGAAGTCATATTAGATATCCCGTAGATTTATTCAGCGTTCAATCGGAAAGACTGGCAATTTACCACATGGAAAATCCCCAGGTTTTTTACAACCGGGAGGATGTTTGGCGGGTTCCTTTAGAAATTTATGGTCTCAAAGAACAATCGGTGGAGCCCTATTACTTAATTATGAAATTGCCAGAGCAAGAATCGGAAGAGTTTATCTTACTTTTACCTTTTACTCCGGAAAGTCGCAATAACTTAATTGCTTGGTTAGCCGCTCGTTCCGATGGGGAAAATTATGGCAAATTGTTATTATATCAATTCCCCAAACAACGATTAATTTACGGACCGGAACAAATAGAAGCTTTGCTCAATCAAGACCCAGAAATATCCCAGCAGATTTCTTTATGGAATCGTCAAGGTTCCCGGGCAGTTCAGGGCAATTTATTGGTGATTCCTATCGAGCAATCTTTGCTTTATGTCGAACCTATTTATTTAGAAGCAGATCGTAATAGTTTGCCGACTTTAGTTAGGGTGGTGGTTGCTTATGAAAATCGCATCGTGATGAAAGAAACTCTCTCCGAAGCGCTTAGAGAAGTTTTTGAGGTAGAACCTACTCCGACTGAGCCCTTAGTGGTTCCGCCTAGAGAAGAAGTTAGTTAGTTAGAATTAAGGACTTGCGTAGTAATAAGGTACCGACTTGTTGGGTGGAGGTTCGCGCGAGCCCGACCTACGATTTTCCTTCATCTGGTAGTTTATTTTGGCGCGACTCCTAAGGCGATCGCTCCCTTCGGGCCATCCGGCATTTTTTCTAACCCGATTGCTTGCAAATCTTTTGATTATATCCTAGAATAAACAGATTTATAGGTTTAAGGTTTTGCGATCGCCCCACCATAATTTAACCTTTTGATTACCAAATCTTTACCTTTTATTAACCTTTCCCCCCTACTATAAAACCAGCTTCGCTTTGTATTCAGCAGAACAAAAATGAAGGGGAGTCGGCTATGCTGACAAAAATCAAATTTCCCTCAACCAAAGAGCAGCAATCCCGAACTGGGTTCGATGCGGCCATCCTTGGCTGTAGCTGCTGCATTAAGTCCAAGCTGGGTACTGTCTGGGAGACTAAAAAAAAGAATCGAGTGCGTTTTTGGGTTGGATGGTTTGGGATTAACTGACTCAAATAAATATAGCGATCGCCATACTTCTGAAAATAGCGATCGCCACTTTATCCAACCGCCAACCAATCGAACACACCTAACGCGATTTTTATGTTTTCTCCCGATTTAAGTCAGAGCCCTTCCAGATCGGCTTTACGAACAGCCGGCAAAATTTTGTTATTAGAAAATGAAGAGCTGCTGCGAGATCTGATTGTTTTAGCCCTGGAAGAACAGGGTTATCAAGTAGTTATTTCTCAAGATGGACGTAGCGTTATTCCTACGCTTCAAAACTGTTCTTCTTTTCCTGGCGAGCTGTCATTTAATCTACTCATTCTTGATGCAATTAACGGTCTCGATTTGTGTCGGATTTTACGACATCAGGGAAATCCGATACCAATTATGATCGTTGGGGCTAAAGAAAGTGCTAATAACTGCGCTTTTTACCTAGAAGCAGGAGCAGATGACTACCTGACTAAGCCCTTTGGAATGCGAGAATTTTTAGCTCGCTGTCGAGCTTTGATGCGTCGCCAACGTCTAGGTCAACTGCCCCAACCTATCATGTTTCAGTATCAAGATATCATCCTCTATCCCGAAGAATGTCGAGTTATAGTTCGCGGCGAAGAAATTAAAATTTCTCCCAAACAATTCCGCCTTCTCGAACTTTTTATGAGCTATCCGCGGCGAGTTTGGTCTCGCGAACAATTGCTAGAACAAATTTGGGGGCAGGATTTTATTGGCGATAGTAAAACTGTTGACGTTCATATCCGTTGGCTGCGCGAAAATTTAGAAATTGACCCGAGCAATCCTCAATATATTATTACTGTAAGGGGGTTTGGATACCGATTTGGATAAACGATCGAAAAATTTTTTTGTTAATAGTTGATAACTGAGAATTGGTAGTAGGGATTTTTGACGCTATTTCCCGGCTGTCCAGTTCTCAGTTTGTGCTTATTGAAATTTAATTTTTAGTTAAATTTTCCCCCTAGGATTAAATTCACAATAAACAATTAGGAATTATTAGTTTGAGAAAAAACAGGTTTGTATGCTGGCCAAAGACTTTCGACAAATTGCCGAAGTTGTTGGCGAGCTAGGATTAAATCTTGCTCTTCACTTTCGAGATTATCTAACTCAGATAAAAGGGGAATTACTTCTGTATCTAGGGCTACTCTAAATAAAGATATTGGCCATACTAAATCCGCACTTTCTCGTAAATCAAAAATTGTGCGATCGTCGTCAAATTCAGGCAAATTATTATTTGTAAATGACAATACTTTCAAAATCAAAGGTCGCACCCAACAAGTTTGACGATGTTCTATTACCTGGATTACTTCTGCATAGAGAAAACTATTTTCGTGTTCTAAACAAACAATTTGGTGTGAATTGAAATTAGAATCTATGGATGTTAATTGTTTCATAAGTATATTTCTCAGTTTTCTAAAAACTAATGGTTAAAAAGTTAACAATTAACAGTTTACAATTAACAATAATCGAGATATTTAAGAGCCTTCTCCAAATCAGCAGTCAATACTTGGGCTGCCTTTTTCGGCGAACCCTGACAATAATCTGCCACCAATAAAGGAGAACCGATATTAACGCTAACATTAGTCTGCCAGCGAGGAACCCGAGGTTTGTAATTAATAGTTATGGGAACTATTTTAACTCCTAAATCTTGCTTTGTAAATTCTGCTTGAATAGCCAGTCTGGCTAATCCAGGTTTGAGCGGATGAACTCGATCGTCTTGAAAAATATTACCTTCGGGAAATATGACTAACATTTCCCTATTTAACATCAATTCTACCCCATGACGGATGCTGGAAATAGCCGGATTTCTGGGATTAACGGCAAACCCGCCCAAACGTCGGATAAACCAACCCTGAATGCCTTTAACCTCGTCAATAGTCACCATATATCGCAAGTCCCGCCCCGTAACTAATCGACCGGCGCTATATGGGACTACCAGGGCATCCCAGCGAGAACGATGGGTGGGGGCGAGAACGATCGGTCCGTCTTTGGGGAGGTTTTCTTGTCCGATGACCTCAATGCGGCGGAAGTAAAAAGGCATCACCAGATGATAACCGAGAAAATAGGCTACATTTGCCAACCTTGGGGAAATACGAGAGGCGATCGCTGCTGTGGAACCAGACTTTTGTTTTTTCACCGATTGTTTGCCAGACTCAAGAGCCATCATAATTTTTTACCTCAAGAAATAAATTCATTCTTGACTTTAAAGTAAACCCTCTTGAGTTGGTGATGGGTTAGTTAAATGACACTTGCGCTACCGTCATTGACAATTTAACTTTTTTGAGAACGGCGATGGCCAAACCAAGATTGTAATTGCTCGCGACAGGCAGATTCCATAATTCCTCCTAAGACGCAGAGACGGTGAAAGGAATAAGGACTGTCGGGAATATTAGCCACCGTGCGAATTGCACCGGTTTTCGGATCGTCGGCCCCATAGACCAGCAGGCCGATTCTAGCTTGAACGATGGCCCCGGCGCACATCGGGCAAGGTTCCAGAGTTACATAAAGAGTGCATTGGTTCAGATGCCAGGAGTGCAAAACGCGCCCTGCTTCTCGCAAGGCCAATATTTCTGCGTGGGCGGTGGGGTCGCAATCTCGCTCTCGTCGGTTTTGCGCTTCTGCGATTAACTGCCCCGTGGCATTGACGATGACCGCACCTACCGGCACTTCACCCGCAACGCCTGCTGCTTTTGCCAGTTCCAAAGCCCGACTCATCCACTTTTGATGGATGGGGTAAGTTGGCTTATCCATTATTTTGTGCTTAAATTGGCGATCGAGATTTTAAGTGGAGATTATTAAATATGAATAGTGAAGGCGATCGAGTTGAATGGCAAGTTGTCAAAAATTATGAAGATATTTTATACCACAAAAGCGATGGCATTGCCAAAATTACGATTAATCGCCCCCACAAGCGCAATGCTTTCCGCCCGAAAACTGTGTTCGAGCTTTACGATGCTTTTGCCGATGCGCGGGAAGACTCGAAAATAGGGGTTGTTTTATTTACTGGGGCCGGACCTCATTCTGATGGGAAGTATGCTTTTTGTGCTGGTGGCGATCAAAGCGTTAGAGGGACGGCGGGGTATGTTGATGATGCGGGCGTGCCTCGTTTAAACGTTCTCGACTTGCAAAAGTTAATTCGATCCATGCCAAAGGTGGTTATTGCTTTGGTGGCGGGATACGCTATCGGCGGGGGTCACGTTTTGCACGTTATTTGCGATTTAACTATTGCTGCAAATAATGCTATTTTCGGTCAAACTGGACCTAAAGTAGGCAGTTTTGATGGGGGGTTTGGCTCTAGCTATTTGGCCAGAATTGTCGGTCAAAAAAAAGCCAGGGAGATTTGGTTTCTCTGTCGCCAATACAGCGCCCGAGAGGCTGTGGACATGGGTTTGGTTAATTGCGTTGTGCCCGTGGAGGAGTTGGAGTTGGAGGGAGTTAAATGGGCCAGGGAGATTTTAGAAAAGAGTCCGATCGCCATTCGCTGTCTCAAGGCTGCTTTTAATGCTGACTGCGACGGTCAGGCTGGCCTCCAGGAGTTGGCTGGCAATGCTACTCTTCTTTATTACATGACGGAAGAAGGGGCAGAAGGGAAACAAGCTTTTTTGGAAAAGCGATCGCCCGATTTTCGTCAATACCCCTGGCTTCCTTGAGGTAATTTGCCATTTTCTATTCCCTATTTCTAAAAAGCGAGATGCACCATTGAATTTTTCTCTAAGCTAATACTGATGGAACTGGTTCTGACTCGTGGGGGATGGTTCTCTCGGAAGTTCCTTTTTGCAGGGCTGCCTCTAATTGGATTGTATGCTGGGGCCAAATCATAATATTATCTATATTTTCCCAGGATGGGGCGAAGGGTGGGAGGGCTAGAGTGCAGGCTTTCCAATTACTTTGAACCGGGGCACCCAGTCGCTGGCAGTGACCGCCCCGACGTCCCTCTGGCAGATAAAAGCGACAATGACGACAGGCCAGACTAGCGGCATTTGTAGTTTTCATAAAAAAGTTTCCTTTTTCTTTGCCATTTTTTTTACTACCTACATTATGAAACCCATCCTTAACGGGTATTAATGGATTGCAGCCATTATTCTTTATAGCTTTCGGCGATCCCCAAATACTTTAAGATTTTAAGATTCTTTTTATAATTCTGTTATCTAAAGCAACATTAGGGAAAAACTGGACCAAAAAAAATGTATTAAAGAATACTAAAACTTCCTAAACCTTATGGGGATCGAGCTTAACGTCAAAGGCTTTTCAGGCTTTCAACATAAATTAAGGTGGAGCTAGGCCATCGGAATCTAGATCGTTGATTTGGGTATAATTGTGAAGAAAATTTGAAGATGGCCTGGGTTTGAGGAAATTATAAAAATTTTCAATTTTTGAGAAAAGATGGAGAAAAGTGCTTAGTGGCACAGAGGGCGCAGACAGACCAGCGGAGAAGCTCTCCTGGAGGGGTGGGAGCCTGACATTGGGGGCAGAGGGGTAAATGTTGCGATCGCTCCTGTAAAGAATCAGCCCACTGTTGAAAAGCAAGCAATGGGTCTTTTGTAGGTGAGTGGGAAGTAGAAATTCGATGGAGAGATTCTCCAGTGGCAGGAATTTGACTGGGATGTGTTTCTCCCTTGGGGCTGGCAGCAGCATCCTGCCGAGAGCTCCAGAGAGCGGTAGAAAAACGAATCTTCTCTAAAGGAAAATCGAGGCGGGCATTTAAGTCTTGTAAAATGCGGGGTTCCTTAAAAGTAAGTTCCTGAGATAGAGCGGGGGTGGCCGTGGCAACCTTTAAAACACCTCCTTGGAGGGCCAAAGGTCGAGTAAGTCCGGCAAGGGAACCTATAATCTCTGGCCAACAGGACAACAAAAGTTGAAACTGCTTTTTTTCGGGCGATCGCTCGATAATCGCAAGAGTCGATAAAAGCTCTTCGAGAGATTGAAAAGTCATAATTATTAGTGGGTTTTTAAGTAAAATTTTTCTAAGGCTGGAAGGGGAAGGGCCGAAACGTCAAACATTAAGGAGTCGCGCCAAAATAAACTACCAGATGAAGGAAAATCGTAGGTTGGGCCGAAGTGAAACGCAACCCAACAAGTGGGTACCTTATTACTACGCAAGTCCTAACCATTAACAATTAATAAAATAGCGATAACTGTTTGGTTCGCTAATTAACTGCAGTGCATTCATCGATCGAGATCGAAAAATTTTCAGGAGTTGTAGGATGAGTCCAACTTTATTATTAGAGTCAAACCAAGAAACGAGCGATCGGAAACTCAACCCAAAATTAAAAGCGGTTTTGGCAAGTTTAGACGTGCAAATTGAAGACGAACTAACAAGATACCGCCGCTACAGACGACGCTCTCAACCGCAAAAACAAGGATTGCCTAAAACAAAAATCCTCGGTAAAGCTCAAAAACAAGGTTTAGAGCTGCTTTCTGGGGCGAAGGCAGAGGAAGAAATAACATCGAAGCTACCAGAAATCAAAAAGTTAGGGGAGTCAAAAGAGCGATCGCCTCTAAAGATAGAGCCATCTCCCCCGGGTTCTTTAACCGTTAGCGGAACCGACGTTCGAGAAGAAGGGGCAGCAACAGAAAAACCAGTCCCATCTACCGAAAGCCCCAAAGGATTAAACGACTATCTCGAATCTTCCGAAAGATTGCTAAAAAGTTTGGACAGGCCAACAGAACCCAAGCTAAAGCAACGCAGCGTGGCCGCTAGCCTATTTACTCCTGTGGGAGTAGCGTCAATGCTGCTATTTACAATCTCTTGTACGACTTTAGGTTATGCCTCGATCTATGCCAAGGACCAAAACTATCTAGGGCTGGGAGAATTATTCAAGCAGTCTCCTGGTTCTGGGGAAGTAGAAAATGCTCGGAGAGTGGAAACAGCTAATGGGGGAGAAAGTCGAGAAAGGGAATTGCCAGAATCTCCCTTGAATAGCTCCCAAGATTTTGTGGAGTTAAATTTGGATACTTTGGGCAGCATAAATCCAAGCCCCACTCCTATTACCTCTCTCAATTTAGCGCCTTCAATTCCACCGCCAATTTCTGGAACGATTAGACTGCCATCGGGAAGTAACTCGGGAACTAATGGCGGGGGGCTAAACGATATCGGCACAACTCTGCTACCGCAGACTGGACAGCCCAATGGAAACCAACCTCAGTTAAATGCACCGCTACCGCCAGTATCGGCTCCACAACCTGCACCACAGCGAAAACCGCCGACTCCTGCAGCAGTCCAGACTCCGATCGAGTCGGCAGATGGTTGGTTTTATGTCGTCAAAGAGTATGCGGGGGAAAGTTCTTTAAAGCGAGCTCGGGAAATAGTTCCAGATGCTTATATTCGTCAAACAACCGACGGACCTAAAATCCAGATGGGGGCCTTATTGGATGCAGAATCAGCCAAACAATTGTTGAAGGAATTGGAGGAGAAGGGGATATCCGCTGAATTTTATAAGTTTTAAGGCTTGGGGTTATAGAGGCAGGGAAGTTGCTTAACTCTCTGCCTCGCGTCTAATTGAAGGGTTTAAAATTAGATAAAAAAAGGTAATAAAAAAAATTATGGGATTTTTCGAGCGCCTCTGGCGGGTAATTAGGGCAAATATTAACAGTCTGATTTCTGGGGCAGAAGATCCGGAGAAGCTCTTGGAACAGACGGTGATGGATATGCAGAACGATTTGGTGCAAATGCGACAGGGGGTTGCCCAGGCCATCGCTACTCAAAAACGGACGGAACGAGAATACGAAAGAACTCAAGCTGCTGCTGATGAATGGTACCGACGGGCTCAACTGGCTCTCCAAAAAGGTCAGGAGAATTTGGCCAAAGAAGCTTTAACCAGACGGAAGTCATATCAAGAAACGGCCACGGCAATGAAAACTCAAGTAGAGCAACAGAGCGAAGTGGTGGAAAGACTCAAGCAAAATATGCGCCAGTTGGAAAACAAAATTACTGAAGCTAAGGCGAAAAAAAATATGTATATCGCCCGGGCTAGATCGGCTCAGGCTTCTGAAAAGTTACAGGATATGTTGGGCAATATGAAGACGGGGGGAGCTTTGAGCGCTTTCGAGCGTATGGAAGAAAAGGTGATGCAGTTAGAGGCACAGTCTCAGGCGATCGCCGAACTGGGAGCGGACGATTTAGAGAAGAAGTTTGCTTCTTTGGAAGGTGGCGGCAATGATATTGATGCGGAGTTAGAGGCAATGAAGGCACAAATGCTGCCTGGAGGAAGTACCAAAGCAATTACAGACTCCTCGAATGCTGAGAAAAAACCGGAAATTGGGGAGTAGCCCTAGGGCAAAACTTCTAAGATACGTCCAATTTCTGCCAGCAAGGATAAACTGAAGAAAGACCTTGAATTCTCAGTTTTTTACCCCTAGCAGCCGGATTAAGAAGGAACTTAAACTGGAGATATATAAAAGGTCAGTGGTTCTAAAATTGAAAATTGAGAATTTGGCCTGTGAAAGAGCGACAGGTCAGGCTGTCGCTCTTTCACGATCTAAATAGTAAACCTTCAAAGGAAAAATAAGATTATGGGATTATTCGATCGAATCAGCCGCGTTGTCAGAGCTAACGTTAATGACATGGTAAACAAGGCTGAAGACCCGGAAAAGGTTCTCGAACAGTCGATTGTGGATATGCAGGAAGACTTGGTGCAGTTGCGTCAGGCTGTTGCCAGTGCGATTGCTACCCAAAAACGCAGCCAACAACAATACAATCAAGCTCAGTCTCAGGCGAACCAGTGGCAGTCGCGAGCTCAATTGGCTTTGCAAAAAGGCGATGAAAATTTGGCCCGGGAAGCTTTGCAGCGGAAGAAGGGTTATGCGGAAACTGCCGCCACTGTAAAAGCTGCTTTAGATAATCAAAGCGCTCAAGTAGATAACCTCAAGCGCAATTTAACTGCTTTGGAAAGTAAGATTTCTGAAGCCAAAGCTAAAAAGGATATGCTTAAGGCCCGGATGGCCTCTGCGAGGACTCAGGAACAGCTTAATAATACGATGGGTTCTCTCAATACTAGCGGGGCTTTGGCTGCTTTTGACCGGATGGAAGAGAAAGTTTTGCAGATGGAAGCTCGCTCTCAGGCCACTTCGGAGTTAGCTGGTGGTAGCGGTTTGGAAGAGCAGTTCCGTAAGCTGGAAGCTGGCAGCGATGTTGACGATGAGTTGGCGGCGATGAAGGCTCAAATAGCTGGCGGTTCGGTAAATCAGGGTAAGTTACCAGAGGCGGGAGAAACTTCTGGAAAATCAGCGGATGTTGATGCTGAGTTAGAGGATTTGCGCAATCAACTTAATAATATGTAGGTTGATAATTGATGATTGATAATTGATGATTGATAATTGATGATTGATAATTGATGATTGATAATTGTCAATTATCAATTGTCAATTTTTAAGGGGTTGCCAATTTAATTATGTCTAAATTACGCGCGCTGGTTCTCAGTTGTTTTGCTTCTGGTTTTGGTATTTGTTCGATGGTTTTTGCCATTTTTACCCTCCTAAATGAAGTAAATATTGCTAATATTTTGCGTTTGATTTTAACCAGTTTATTTTTGTTGGTAAATGTAGGATTTACTCTCAATTATTATAACCTGGTAGCGAGAGAAATAAATGGCATTAATAAAACTAGAAAAGCGGTTAAACCGATAAAATATAGGGCATAAGGTTAATTTTGAATCTCAAAAAAGAGATTTTGGTTCTGGAGAAACAAGGAAAAGAAAATGTTTAACTTTATTAATAAAATTTTAGGTCGTCATCCAGAAAGGATGAAAGCAAAAGTGGAAATTTACACTTGGCAAACTTGCCCTTTTTGTATTAGGGCTAAATTGCTGTTGTGGTGGAAAGGTGTAAATTACATCGAATATAAAATCGATGGCGATGGGGCAGCGAGAGTAAAAATGGCGGAACGAGCTAACGGACGGCGTAGCGTACCGCAGATTTTTATTAACGAGGAACACATCGGCGGTTGCGATGACATTTATGCCCTGGATGCCAAAGGGAAATTAGAGCCTTTATTAACTGAAGCTGTGGCATAGGGAGGCTGGTTCGTAGTAATCGCTTTAGCGATTTAAGTACAATCGCTAAAGCGATTACTACGAACATTGCTGCTTTACTCAATCTTTTGCGAGGCCTGGTAGGTTTGGACGTTGACAATGGAGAAGAAGTCCTGCATTTCTGATGTTTGGCTAAGGTTCTGGAGGGCGTTTTGGAAATCTTCTAGAGAGTCCCAGGCGACGATCGCCACCCGCAGGTCTCCTTCTACAGCTAGAAATTCCCGGTCTAAAACGTAGCCTTCCTGTTGGGCAACCAGATCGAAAAAGTCAGTCCGCCGTTGCTCAAAAGCATCCACAAATTGTGGTTTAACAGCGATCGCGGCGAACTCGACGACTTCCCCTTTCTTGAAAATGTCGTTAATGTCAAACGGCTTGCCATTCTCTGGTTTCATGCGAACGTAGGCCAGTTGGTTGAAGGTGTCGTCATAGTTTTTAAAGAGAGGACCGGGGCCCAAATCTTGGGTTGCCTGTTGAATCGCTTCTATGGAAGCCCATTCCCCGAGCCCGATATAAACCTCCGAGTCCAGTTCGTCGGTGGTGCTGAAGAAAGACAGGAAAGTAGCATTAGGCCCAGCGCCTTGCTCTTTTTTCAGTTTAGAGATGAAGGCTGCACGGGCGGATTGAAATTCCTCAAGTTGCCCTGGTTTGGCTTTGTTAATAGCCAGTTCAAAAATGGTGTCGCTGCTGGTGGATGCTTCGTTAGTTGAAAGAGCGGAAATCGAGCTGGAAAAAAAACTTTGGCAAAGGCTAAGTATGACTGTCAGAACTAATACGACAGGGAGCTTCTTTAAAAATGACATTTATAAAAATCCTAATTTGAGTTTTGGCAAATAACCAGTGCAATTGTTATTGCTGGCACTCTTAAATTGATAATAAACCCTGAAGGGATTGCTATTGGGGAGGAAAAAAAACTCGGTTTCTGGATTTTGAGGAAGGCGATCGCCACTGAGAAACCGAGTTTTTGCCGTGGATGGAGTCTGGGAAAGCAAAATGCTTTATTCGATTCTTTGCGATGCCTGATAGGTCTGCACGTCCAAAATGGAGAAAAATTGCTCCATTTCTGGTTTTTGGGTAAGGTTCTGGAGGGCATTTTGAAAATTCTCAGGAGAATCCCAGGCGATAATCACCACCCGCTCGTCTCCTTCTACAGCTACAAATTCTCGGTCTAAAATGTAGCCTTTCTCTTCGGCAACGCGATCGAAAAAGGCCTCCCGCCTTTCGGGGAAATCATCCACAAATTCTGGTTTAACAGTTCTCACGGCGAACTCGACGACTTGCCCTTCCTTGAGAATGTCGTTAATGTCAAACGGCTTGCCATCCTCTGGCTTCATGCGAACGTAAGCAAGTGGGTCGAAGGTGGCGGCATAGTTCTTAAAAACAGGATCGGAGCCTAAATTTTGGGCTGCCTGCTGAATCGCGTCCATAGAAGCCCATTCGGTGAGTCCGACATAGACTTCGGACTCCAATTCGCCAGACAAGGTGAAGAAAGAGAGGAAGGTAGGGTTAGGGCCTAGGCCTTCTTCTTTTAGCATTTCGGCGACGAAAGCTTCGCGGGTGGACTTAAATTCTTCAGCTTGCTCTGGTTTGGCTTGGTTAATGGCCAGTTCAAAAATGGTGTCGCTGTTCGTGGATTGTCCGTTGGCTGACAGGCCGGGGAGAAAGCTAAAAAAATGAGATTGACCGCCGCCAAATAGAACTATGGTCAGAACGAATGCGGCAACGAACTTCTTAAAAAATGACATTTATAGCAATCCTAATTTGAGTGTTGAAAAATAACGAGTGCGAGGGGTAATTCTCGCACTCTTAAATGTATTACAAATGTCGAACTGATTGCGATCGATTCCAATGAGGATGATTGAATCTTACGCAGATGTGGCAGAAACTCTGGTTTTGCGGTGGGTGGCTCTTGGGGACGGAAGATGTCTCATCCAACCTTTTGCGTTGCCTGGTAGGCATCTACCACCACAATGGACATTAAGTCCATCATTTCCTGACATTGGGAGAGGGTTTGGAGGGCCTTTTGGAAATTCTCCTGGGAATCCCAGACGATGATGACTACCTGCTTGTCTCCCTGGATCGAAACAAATTCCCGGTCGAACAGATAGCCCTCTTGCTGGGCAATGCGCTGGAACAAGTCAGCCCGCTTTTGAGGGAATTGTTCCGCTGCTTCCGATCGCGGGTATCTCACGGCGAACTCGATTACTTGTCCTTCCTTGAGAAGGTCGTTGATGTTAAACTCTCCGCCATCCTGGGGCTTCAGTTGCAGGTAAGCTAGTTGGTCGAAGGTGGCGAAGTAGTTTCCGAAGGCAGGAGTAGGCATCAAATTTTGGCACGCTTGCTGAAACGCCTGCATCGATGTCCATTCGGTAATCCCGACATAGACCTCCGAGTCCAGTTCGCCGGGCATGGTGAAGAAGGACTGGAAGGTACCGTCAGGCCCGATGCCTTCCTCTTTTTTCATTTCAAGGATGAAGGCTTCGCGGGCGGACTTGAATGCCTCAAGTTGCCCTGGTTTGACCTTATTCATGGCCAGTTCAAAAATGGTCTCGCTGTTCATGGGTTTTTATTGGCTGAAAGGGCTGGAATAAAGTTACAAAAACGAGCTTAGGCGCTGCTAAAATTATAAAAAGCGATTTTCGGACAGACCCCAATAATAATAGGTGAGATTTTCTTTGTCAAGTGCTGATGTTAGCCAAGAAAAGATTTCTCGATTTTTTACAAACCTTCTGCAAATTTCTCTAAATTTTCTTTACGCCATTTTGCATCTGCTTTCCTATCAGTCTTCAATTCCAAAATTCTCATCCCACTAGCGGGCAACGGATTTAATCTTTGTTCCAATTTTTCCCAAGATTTTATCTCTTCATATTCCACCCCATAAGTTAGGCATAAATGGGCAAAGTTTATCTCTTGGGGGGTGGCAAAAAATTCTTCAAAGGGGGGTTCAAATTCAGCTACGGGCAACATTTCAAAAATGCCGCCGCCGCGATTGTTTATTAAGATAATTGTTAAATGTCCGACTATTTTTGGGCGCAATAAAAAGCCGTTGGTATCGTGTAAAAGGGCTAAGTCTCCTGTTAATAAAACGCTGCTTTGTTGGCGGTGGGCTATGCCTAAGGCGGTGGATAATGTGCCGTCGATGCCGTTAGCGCCGCGATTGAAAAATGGTTGTATTTCTGAATGATTAACTACCCAGAAAGATTCTACGTCTCGAACTGGCATACTATTGGCAATAAATAGGGGGGTTTTGGGAGGCAAGATTTGAGAGATTATCCAGGGAATTTTGGGTTCGATTATTTCTTGAATTGAGGTCATTTTTTGAGCGATCGCCTCTCTTACTTTCCTCTCTGCATCCAGCCACGAATCTAAATAAGTTCTATCTAATTCTGAAGCTAAATTGAAGTTTTCTACTAACTGTTCTACGGATAATCTTAAATGAGTTGTAGGGCCGTGGAGGGGGTCGAAATTGCCGTCGCTTTTTTCGACTATCCACCGTTGCGGTTTGACAATTTCTAACCATTTTCTTAATTGTTTGCTGGTAGGGAGTTCTCCTATTTGTAGGACAAATTCTGGTATTAGTTTGGCGGCTAGATTGGGATTTCTCAGAATGATGTCGTAGCTAGAAATCAGAGAGTGGTTTAATTTTGAATAATTTCTTAAAGGGGATAAGCCTTCGGCAAGTACCGGCCAGTTTAAAGCTTGGGAAAGTTTAGCGATCGCCTGACAATATATCTCTGGTTTTTCTGGTTGCGCGAGACCGGCAATAATAATTCCTCGGGGGCATTGATGCCACTGTTGAAGAGTATTTATTAATTGAGAAGTGGGGACAAATTCGCTTTTTAAAGTTGGTTCGACTGCTGCAAAGAAATATTGAGGAAATTGAGACTCTAAAGCAAGAATTTTTGGTTGAATTAAGGGGGGCAAGGGGTCGCGAAATGGAACGTTAAAATGAACCGGACCCGAACTGGGAAATCTGGATTTTTCCCAACCATAAATAATGGTTTGTCGGAGATAAGCTAACATTTTTTCTTCAAAAGAAGGCACTGCTAACTCAGTTTGCCAGTTGGGATAATTGCCATATAATTTAACTTGGTCGATGGTTTGTCCGCTGTGACAGTGTCGCAATTCTGGGGGGCGATCGGCGGTGAAAACTAATAAAGGAATTTGACTTTCTTTAGCTTCGATGATGGCTGGAAAAAAGTTGGCGGCGGCGGTTCCAGAAGTGCAAACTAGGGCGACCGATCGATGGTTTTTCTTAGCTATTCCCAGGGCAAAAAAAGCGGCGGAACGTTCGTCGAGGACGGGTATAGTTTCGATGTTTGGATGGGTTGCAAAGGCTATGGTTAGGGGCGTGGAACGGGAACCGGGGCTGATAATTGCTGTTGTTAATCCCAGGTTATTTAGGGTTTCAATAATAATAGATGACCAGAGGGTATTGAGGTTGCGGAAGTCTAGGGGCATGGTGGGAGATTTTGTTTTTTAGGATAAAATAGGGATGGTCAGTGGGGGAAAGGCTGTTAATCCCAATATAGCAATCCTATTTGAGTCGTGTCAAACATCTTTAGTAAAAAAAGCAACAATAGAAGCAGCTATGTCCAGTAATAATCAAAATAAAAAACCCAAAAATGCTTTTATCGAAAGGGCGTTAGCTATCGGTATTAACCAAGTCGGCGAACAAGAAGAAGAGGAAAATTTTTTTACTTTAAAACTAACTGAATCTCTGGAAAATAAGCTAGATAAACTTTTCAAATTTTTAGGTTTATCATGGGGAAATCTTCTTAACGTAGCAGTTAGATATAGCGTTTTTTATGCAGAAACTAAGCAAGTAAGTCTAAGTCAATTACTAGCAACTCCCAAACATCTTGGTTGTATCGATTTAGCTGTAGAACTGAATGTTGAAACTACTAGCAAATTGCCCAAGGATGGAATGGAAAAACTGGTAGCTGAATGCGCAGTTTTTGGCATTGAAACCCTTTACGCAAAATTGATAGAAAACATTTAAGCTATTTTGCTAATTGCTAACTGCTAATTGCTATAGCAATCCTATTCGAGTTGTGTCAAAAATCTTCTTGACAAATAAATTTGTAGGGGCAAAGCATTCGGGCGTTAGCAGTATTAAAAGCCAACTAAGATTGATGTCCGAATGCTTTGCCCCACCCGTTGAACTCTATCTACTGTTGACTTTGGGGGATATTTTTGCTAAAACTCCTACTTTTGAAGCAGCCATTAAAGATTTGCCCCCACTAGATGATTTGGGCAAGAATAATTGAGGGTTAAATTCAATAATGGCTATAGCAGTTTCCCGGCTAAAGAGATTGTTAAAGTGGCGGGTAAAGTTGGGATTTCGGTTTCGGTTTGTGGGGAGTTAGCTTCTGAGGTTTTAGCGGTTCCTATTTTGTTAGGATTGGGGGTGGATGAGTTGAGCGTAAATTCTCCTTTTATTCCTAAGATTAAGGCTGCTATTTCTGAGTTGAAAGTTAGGGAGGCGCGGGAAGTTGCCGGGGCTGTTTTGGAGTTGGATTCTGCGGTGGAGGTTAGGGAGTTTGTTGGTGGTTTGGTAGTTGTAAATAAGGAGGGATTTTGTTAGGTTGTTGAAGGGGGTTTAGGTTTGAAAACTGTGGTTGGTTATGCTTTAGCTTCTTCTGTAGTTTTTCCCTTGATTTTCCGCCATATTGCATACAGCCCTGCTCCAATCCCGGCACCGGATATCGCAAATGTGAAGTTAAAGTTGTTATTTATAATAACAGTAATATTTACCACGGGAACAGTATTTTTTACACTATCTATTGCATCATTTACAGTGGATGTTACTGAAGTAGGAAGAGCATTAATCGCACCCTCTATTGCATCATTTACAGTGGATACTACTAAAGTTTGAGGCAAAAAATCAGCAAGAACAAGGCCGGCTAAGGCTCCCACAAAAGAGGCTGCTAAGTATTTAAGCAAAGGGTTTGAGTTCCAGCTTGATATTAAAAAGCCTAAAGATCGGAATAATACGGTAGCTAGCAGAAAGAAAAGTTCAAAACATATTATAAGACCGAAAAGAGCAAATTCGTCTTGTGTTAATTCTAGATTAAATATACTACTTGTCGATTTTATGATTAAGGGAGAAGCTAATAAACAAACAAAAAATAAAAAGAAATGTATTAATAGACAAACTAAAACGTTGTTTTCTATATATTCTTTTTTTATGTTATTCATGTTATAAACCTCAAGTATGAATTTCCGTCTAGAGACGCCAGTCGAACGTCCGCCGTCAATTATTAGGTGGGTTAACGGGCCCATCGACTAGGATAACATACCTAAGCCAATAAATAGCTAAGGGCCTAAGCTTATTTTCCAGTTGTGGGGGTTGCAGTCTGGGACTTCAATAAGGAGAATTTTCCGTAGTTACACGGGCTACCCGTAACTCCCCTGATGCGAAATGATAACCAAAAAAATCAAATCCCCGTTCTCAGCGCCCGATAAAAATTGAGATACACCCAAACGGGATTAATATGAAGCAAAGTTACAGAATCTATCTGGATGCCTGCTGTCTCAATGGTCCTTACGACGACCAAATTCAACGCCGTATTGCTCTAGAAACTCAGGTAATTCTTAATAGAAAATAACGAAAATGACTAAAACTCAACAGGAAATTGTAAGACAAGGATATCAAGCCTTAATTAACACTTTAGGCGTAGTTGA
Organism: uncultured bacterium; assembly: GCA_964619285.1. Classification (GTDB taxonomy): domain Bacteria; phylum Cyanobacteriota; class Cyanobacteriia; order Cyanobacteriales; family Microcoleaceae; genus CALKCV01. Next base: position 34,806 of record CAZUCT010000013.1, read on the forward strand.
TTCGATTCGGTTTATTCAATACTTTAGTCAGGGTCAAGGAGATTATACCAAAGAGCGTCATCAATGGTTGGATAATACTTCATTAGAGGAGTTATTTCAATTAATGAAACAACACCCAGAAAGCGATAATACTCAATATGATGAAATAATTAGTTAATTATTAGACTTCGTCGCAGAAGTCAGTCAATGGGATTTATTGTCAAATTAAAATTAAGAGGTAATGGCATTAATAAAACTGCAAAATCCAGTACCAGGGCGAAAGCATTCAAGACCAAAACATCTGGATCTGCAAAAATTTTCCTCAAGAGTTATGCTAAGAAAAGAAGAGCAATTTGGAGATGAAAAAAATGGAATGGCAAAATAGAATTTCTGTAGATCCACAAATCTGTCACGGTCGAGCTTGCATCCAAGGAACGCGGATTATGGTATCTGTAATTATGGATAATTTGGCCGCTGGTGTCTCTCAAGAAGAAATCTTGCAAAGCTACCCTTCTTTAACTGCTGAAGATGTTAAAGCTGCCCTGAATTACGCCGCCGAACTTACCCGCGAGAGAATCGTATCTGTTAACCGTTAAAAAAGACCTGTGAAATTCAAAATAGACGAAAATTTACCCATAGAATTTGCTGATATTCTCAAAGCGGCTGGTTACGATGCAACAACTGTTTTTGATGAAAAACTGCAAGGTAAAAGAGACTCAATTATAGCTGATATTTGTCGGCTAGAAGGGCGAATTTTAGTGACTCTGGATACAGATTTTGCTGATATTCGAGCTTATCCACCAAGAGATTTTCCTGGTTTTGTGGTGCTTCGCATCCAGCGACAAGATAAACCTTTTTTGATTTCAATATTCGAGGGGATAGTTCCTTTATTAGCAGTTGAAACTCTCGATCGCAAACTGTGGATAGTCGAAGAAACTAGGATCCGAATTCGCGATTAATAGATGTTGAAGATTTAGAATCTGATATTGAAAATGCGTAGGGTTGTTGTTGCGGGATGGAGAACAATTATGAAGTTAAAAAAAGGCAAATAATGAAACAATTAGAATTAAATTTATGGGGAGAAGAACTCAAAGAAAACCCTAAAAATAGAGAAATTACCCATCAAGCAAAATCCTATACCGGTTTATATGGCTTACATAAATATTGGGGCAAAAAGCCTTATAATGTCATGTCAGATTTAATCGAAGAATACACCAGTCCTAACGAGATTGTCTTAGACCCTTTTTTAGGTTCTGGGGTGTCCGTAACTGAAGCAATTTTTAACAAAAGAAAAGGCTTCGGTATCGATATAAATCCAAGTGCGGTTTTTATTTCAGAGCAAATAATCGCTAAAGTTAATTTAGATGAATTTATCGATGAATTTAAGTCAATAGAAAGAGAAGTAAAAGACAAAATTAATTCATTTTATGAGGTGAAACGAGAAGGTAATAAATATATCGGACAAAATTTTTTGTGGGAAGGCGGTAAGTTAACAGAAATTAGATATGGCCATGGAACTTCCAAGAGAAAAATAACTTTACCCGAAACATCTGACTGCGACTTAGTTAATTCCTTCGATTATCAAAAAATACCGTTATTTTATCCCCAGGATAATTTATTTCATAACTCCCGAATTAATGCCAAGTCAGAGCAAAAAATTTATCAACTTTTTACTCCCAGAAATCTTTATGCTCTTGCTATCTTGCGCGATCGCATCCAAAAAATCCCTCGAAACGACTTAAAAAATCTCTTTCTATTTGCTTTTACCTCTGCCACCGGCCAAGCAAGCAAAATGGTATTTGCCATTGAAAGGCGCAATAAAACGAAACAGAAGAGAAAAGAGGTAGGAAGTTGGGTTATTGGATATTGGATGCCCAAGAACTTTTTTGAAAATAACGCTTGGACTTGTTTTGAAACCCGAATTAAAAAAATTATTAAGGCTAAAAGAGAACAAAATCAAGTTTCCAAGTATTATCAAAAAGCCACATCTTTTGAAGACTTGCAAAAGGGCGGGGATTATTTATTAGTAAATCAGCCGAGTCAAATTTTTCTCAAAGAAATAGCGGACAATTCAATTGATTATATTTTAACCGACCCACCCCACGGGAATAGAATCCCCTATCTGGAATTAAGTATGTTATGGAATAGTTGGTTGCAAACAAAAGTAAATTATCGAGACGAAATTGTTGTCAGCGAAGCCAAAGAAAGAAATAAAAATATCGCTCAATACAATTATTTAATGGCAGAGACTTTAAAGGAATGTTATCGGGTGTTAAAACCAGAAAAATATATTTCTTTGATGTTCAACAGTCTTGACGATAAAACTTGGATAAGTCTTTTGTCATCTTTCGATGAAATTGGTTTTAAACTGACAAAAATTGAAACTTTAAAATACTCTGCAAATTCCGTGGTACAGGATAATCGAAAAAATGGATTGCAAACGGATTTTATTATAACTTATCAAAAGATGGTAAATGGTAATTTGTCTAAAGAAAAGTTAAAAATTGTCGATTTAGAATATGAGAAAGAAACTCAAAAAACCGTTCGAGAATTAAAAGCAGACCAACTAAAACCATTTCAAATAATGAATAGGGTTGTAACGGAATTGCTAACGAGAAGAAAGTTGATTAAAATTACCCAACTTATCAAATTTATTGAAAATGCCTAAAGACTTTAATTATTGGAAAAAGCTGCATGATAGAGATACACTACAAGAGTTTAATTATGACAGAACAGGACTGCTGTGGTTGAAAATTAAATCGATCGCGCGAAAAGGAATTATTAGGGAATTTGCTACCAAATTTAACTACCAATTAAACGAGACATCCCTTAACAAGCAGTTTGTCGAGTTATTCAATACTCTTTCTTTGGACATTGAGAAATCTCATCGCCATTTAGATGAATACATGGAGGCGAAAAATAGGGAGACGCTGAAAAAGTTAAATGTCGATGAACTTGTTAACGAACTTTATAAACTTAAATACTTTGACTGGGGCGGCGATTATCAAAACTCTTTAGACAAATACCTTGTCAGCAGATACGTTAAAGCCAATAAGTCGTACAATTGGTTAAACTCTAAATTAGATACGGAAATAGCACAAGCGGTTCGAGGATATGTTCTTTGCAGTTGGTATAACCATTGGACCAGCGTATTAATTGAGCATTTATTTAAGTCTAACGAGCTCGTTATTCCCACAGTTGGACAGATTAAAAATGTTGACTTTTTTATTTTAGATATTCCTTTTGATTTAAAAGTTACCTATTTACCTGTAAATTTCATAGAAAAACAAAGAAAAATAGCAGATATTCGACCGGAGTTGACTTTTCTGAAACAGCGGGCGAGAGAAATAGGAATTTCTTTTCAAACAGGAGATAAAAATCTTTATTATCAACTCACGGAAAAGATGAAAGATAAAGCTGACAATCTCTGCTTATTGACTTTGAAAGAATTAAAAGATTTTAGGTTTAATTTGATAAATAAGGTTAAAGATAATCCTCTTTTATTAGCCCAAAATCTTTACGAGGAACAAGGGGAAATGCGATTTGGAGCAGAAAACAGAATTTTTTTAGTTCTCGTCGATAAATCAGATTTTGATAATTCGTGGAAATTAAAAAGAAATATAGAGTTGTTGAAACCTAAAATCGATAAATACATAGATAATTTTAAAACCCAAAATATGGAGGAACTTAAACTCAGTTTCTATAAAAAAGGAAACCCTCAGCAATTCCCGACTAAATATGAAGTATTAACAGATGTTTTAGTCATCGAAAAAGACTAAAGCATCGGAAAAACAATAGAATACTGGAATGATTACAGGAGACGAGAAAATGCCAACTAGCGATCGCTACCAAGATTCTCTAATTTCGCGCTTGAAAAACCCCAGTCATGCAGCCGGTTTTCTTGATGCTTTTTTTGAAGAAAAAAAGACCCAGAAGCAGAATTATTCAAGCTGGTTTTAAGCGATGTAGCAGAAGCTTTAGCAGAAGAAAAAATGACCTCGGAAAGTGCCAAAGTTCGCCGAGATAAACTCGATGAAATTTTATCCCAAAAAGGCAGCGATGCGATTTATAATTTAGCAGGTTTGTTAAAAGAATTGGGGTTAAAACTAACCGTTACTGTGGATAATGTTTCAGAGGATGAGACTAAAGAATCTGAAAGTTTGGAGGAAGTAAGTGTTAGTTAGATAGTCGCGTTTTCAGAAACCCGGTTTTTTCAAAAAACCGGGTTTCTTGACCGACTCTCTAGTTTGACGTTCTCCCCGGTCTAAAGACACGGGGATTCCAAATATCACTATTTGGACTTTCTCTAACGCCCTCGTCGGCTTACTTGCCTGAGTTTCCCCATTCAAGCAGAGACCAGTCTCTCCAGAGATGTTACTTTCCCTGCGCCCCAGGGTAGTTGATGTTACGATAACATAAAAGTTGAGAAATGACAACCTTTTTTACGGGCGATTAAAATCGCCCGTTCGCTTTTCATCCACGCACTAAAGCGACGTGGCTTTCAAACTTTCGTCCTTCTCTCGTAAGATAAAGAGCGATCGCCCCTAATTTTATCAAATTATGGAAGCACAACCAAAAGAAGTTCGGCGCTACTCTACCAGTGAAGGTAAAGTTCCTTTTGACGAGTGGTTTTATTCTCTCCGAGATGCTAAAGCTCAAGTTAAAATTAAGTTAAGATTAGAGCGAGTTGAGTTAGGAAATCTCGGAGATTTTCGTTCGGTGGGAGAGGGTGTTTGCGAATTAAGAATTGACTACGGTCCTGGTTATAGAGTTTATTTTGGACAAATCGGAAACATTATTGTTATTTTACTTTGTGGAGGGGATAAAAGCAGTCAAAACCGAGACATTAGGAAAGCAATAGAATATTGGAGAGATTACAGGAGTCAAGAAAATGCCTAACAGTTTACCTTACCATCCATTTAAAATTGAATTTCTCAAAGAGCCGACTCATTCTGCTTTATATCTTGAGGCTTTTTTTGAAGAACAAGAACCAGAACCAGAACTACTATTGCGCCTACTTAATAATGTAGCAGAAGCTTTAGCAGAAGAGAAAATGACTTCGGAACGCGCCAAAGTTCACCGAGAACAACTCGATGAAATTTTATCCCAAAAAGGCAGCGATGGGATTTATAATTTAGCAGGTTGGTTAAAAGAATTGGGGTTAAAACTAACCGTTACTGTGGATGAAGTTTCAGAGGATGAAACTAAAGAAGCTGACAGTTTGGAGGAAGTAAGTGTTAGTTAAATAGTCGGTTTTTTCAGAAACCAGGTTTTTTCAAAAAACCTGGTTTCTAAGTGAAATTAAATAACTTCTAAACTAATGCTTTTAAAAGTGCTTGAAGTTTAAGTTCAATTTCTGCCAATTCCTTATCTGGTTGGGAACCGAAAACGATGCCGGCCCCAGCATAAAGTCTGGCGCGATCGCTATCTATTAAACCAGACCTAATACCTACAGCAAATTCCCCGTTTCCCTGACTGTCTATCCACCCTATGGGGGCGGCGTAAAGAGAGCGATCGACAATTTCTAATTGACGAATTTTTGCCTTAGCAAGGTCTCGCGGCACCCCGGCAACTGCTGGAGTGGGATGGAGTTTTGCCAGAATTTCCAATAGATGAATATCTCCCGAATTTCCCGCTTTTATCAAGGTCCATAAATGCTGAATATTTGAGAGTTTTAGCAGTCCCGGTTGAGGGGGAAACTTCGGTAAAAAACCTAATTCTTCCAAAGATTTAACCAGAAAATCTCTGACGAAAAAATGCTCGCGCAAATCTTTTTTACTGGAGAGCAAATTGTTAGCTAATTCTGCATCTTGGGAGGGAGTTTTGCCACGGGGGGTGGAACCGGCGAGGGCATCTGTTATTAAGCGATCGCCTTCTATTCCTATTAACTTTTCTGGACTGGCACCGATGAAGTTTTGCCCTTTGCCGTTGCCGATAGAAAAAACATAACAACCAGGATAAATTTGCCGCAAATTGTTTAGGGAAGGGATGAGGTTAAATGGTTTCTTGGAAACAACATTTATGGCGTTAGCGAGGACGATTTTTTTTAAGCTATCTTGGCGAATTAATTCTAAAGCTGAATCTAAAGACTGCTTAAATATTTGCGGATTTTCTAGGTTGACTTTCTGAGATTTTTCCGAATAACTGGGGGGAATAAATAAAGGACTATTTTTAATGCTAAGAATCTGCTGAATTTGCCGCCAAAGGTGACGAGAGATTCTGTTAACATCTGTAGTTAAATCGATTTCGACGTTAACAACTAAAGTGCAGCGATCGCCGCTTCTACTTATCTGGATAGACGGTAAAAAGATGGTGGCCGGCGGAAAAGAATTAGGGGCATAACCATTATCTTCAAAGAAAGTAAAACTACAAAAAAAGTGGGGACCGGAAAAGGGAACGGCGATAGTGCCTATAGAAGTTGTTTTATCGAGACAAGCGTTAATAAACTCTTGGCATTGTTTAAATCTATTGCCAGATTCTACCTGCAAAAAACTAACTGCATCGATGGCAGCGATCGCCACTCGCTTATTTAACAAATAACTCTCTTTAGCAACCTGTTTTTCCCAGTAAAAATGCAATCGATCTTCTTGCCAAACCTCTTGCAAAACAGTTAAAGGATCTAATGGGGGAATTACTAGAGAAATACTGATTATTTTTCTCTGTATTTTGTCCGTTAACTTTTGCTGACAAATTAACAGAAATTCCCAAAGTTCTTCGCGAGTTTTAAACAAATTAGTAGCGGTTGTTGTTAGACGCATGAAAGGCAGGGGGGCAAGAAGGGCAAATCTAAAATCTAAAAACAGCAATTTTATAAGGGAGGATGTCCCTAAGATAGGCGATCGCGATTCTTTAGGCAAGAGGCCCATAAGAATTTACCACGTTCGGGCCCTTTGCATCAATTCGAGCCCCGAGGCCGCAAATTTGACTGGGGCGATTTTTTGCCGAACGGATTTATGATATTGTATCGGTGAAATCAGTTAGTTTTAGAAAACAAATTGACCGGAAAAAATGACAACACAAACAATTAAACCATCCCAGAAAAAACTCTGGTTAGCTGCCATTAAACCCCCCATGTATAGCGTAGCAATTATGCCAATTTGGGCGGGCAGCGCCGTAGCATTTTTTGAGCAAAAAGCTGTTAATTGGTCGATTTTTTCCCTCTTTATGACCTCTGCTGTTTTAATTTTAATTTGGGAAAATCTCAGCAACGATGTTTTTGATTCGGAAACGGGAATTGATAAAAACAAACATCATTCTTTAGTTAATTTAACAGGCAATAAAGCCTTAATTTTATGGATTGGTAATGCCTGTTTGCTTCTGGGAATTACCGGCATTGGGGCGATTAGTTGGTTGCAAAAAGACGTTACGGTAGTAGGATTAGTTCTGATTTGTTGCCTCTTGGGATATATGTATCAAGGGCCGCCATTTAGGTTAGGATATCAAGGTTTGGGAGAGTTTCTTTGCTTTTTTGCCTTCGGTCCTTTGGCAGTACCGGCAGCTTATTACAGTCAAGCTCAAACCTATTCCATCGCCTGTTTTGCCACCTCGATTATTATCGGCATTACTACTACAATTGTCTTATTTTGTTCCCACTTTCATCAAGTAGAAGACGACATCGCGGCGGGGAAGCGATCGCCCATTGTTCGACTGGGAACTAAAACCGGTTCTCAATTATTATATTGGTCTTGCGGCAGCGTTTTTGCCATCCTTGGTTTGTTTGTCGCTTTAGGATTTTTTCCCCTTTGGACTCTTTTAAGTTTGGCAAGTTTGCCCTTTGCAATTAAACTTTGTCGTCACGTTGACGCCAATCATAACATCCCAGAAAAGGTTAGCAATTGTAAGTTTATTGCGGTTTATTTCCACTTTTTTAGCGGTTTGTTGTTGGGAGTTGGATTTGTTATTTGATTTGGGAATGGGGAATTGGGAATGGGGAATTGGGAATGGGTTTAAAATCGCTATAATAAACTAAATTCTAGAGTTCAAAAATTCCCAGAAATAATAAAATGGTTAAACCTAGTGGAAAATCCCGAGGGACATTTCATAGATATGGGTTATTCTGGTGTCGAAACTGACGATAAACGCTATAAAGAGTGGTTAAACGCATACGAACGTCTCATCGGTTGGTTGCAAAAACAACGCACTCAACTTTAAGGAAAAGAAAAAAGGAGACAGATATGCCGAAAAAAGAAAGTTGGCAAATTACCCTCAAACGCGAACTGACAGAAAGTTACGTTCAAAACCCGCAAGAATGGGTCGAGTTAAATATTTCAACTGCCGGACTGCTTAACTTGAGGATTGTTAGTAATAAGTTCAAAAAATTATCTGTTCCTCAACGAAAAGAGCAATTAGAAAACATCTTGGGTCAATACAAAATATCTCCTGGTTTTTTGTCTTTTTATACGGTAGAAGAAGCTCGTTCTCTAAACTTGTCGCCCCCACAGCAGGCTGATGAAAACTCCATAAATACTTGGCAAGATTTAGCATTTTGGGCGGCAAATCCCCAAAATCATCTACCGATTTCTCAACCCAAACCAACCCTTCCTAGAACCGTTACTTTTTACTCTTTTAAAGGAGGAGTGGGTCGAACTACTGCCTTAATTCATGTTGCTTGGATTTTGGCAATGCGGGGTCGCAAAGTTGTAGCTGTTGACTTAGATTTAGAAGCACCAGGTTTGAGTACGGCTTTTAGTTTAACCCCACAACCAGAATACGGTATTGTTGATTATTTTTACGAACGTTCTTATGGTCCTGAAGGCGTAGAATCTAATATTTCAATTACTAAGATATTTGGTGAAGTTACAATACCTAACGCTCCCGGAAGGCTTTTTGTAGTTCCAGCGGGTTTTTTAAGTCTTGATTATATCTCTCAAGTTGACGATTTAAGAGCAACTACAATTGTCGATCGCTCAGAAGGACTCTGGTCCGTTTTTCGTAGGGAAATTCAAGAACATTTAAAGCCAGATATTATCTTGGTTGATTCTCGTACTGGAATTAACGAATGGGGTGCTTTATCTCTGCTTCAAGCTGCCGATGAGGCTATGATATTTTTGTTTCCAAACGAACAACATTTACAGGGCATCAAGCTTCTTTTAAGTTCCCTTAATTCATTGGGAAAATTATCAATGGAGTTGGTTTTTTCTCTCGTTACAGATATTGGCGATATTGGCATGGTTAAAGTTAAAAAAGCTTTGCAAGATTTACCTCAAGTAAGCGATCGCGAAACAGACGAAAATGCAGAACCGTTAATAATACCTTATCTGCCGTCCATAGCCCTAGCGGATAATTATCCCGTAGTCGAGATGCTGGATTATTATAATAAAATTGCTGATTCTCTTGATGAGGATGCTAATAAAATCCGCTTGGGAGAATTTTTAACGGGTGCATCTCAATTTTAAATAAAAGCAATAGGGAATTGGTTTAAAATCGCTAAAGCGATTACTACGAACTTTTAGGAGTTATAAAATATGGACTTTGAAGAAGCTTTAAGAAAGGTTATCTTGGAATCTGAAGATACCGCTATTGGAATTTCAGAAAAGGCATCTTACGAGTATCGCTATTTGTCTGATTTTCTGAAAAAAGAAAGCAAATTATATGTTTCTCAAATGCAAAGATTGTACGATGCTTTGAGCGATCGCGATCGAAAAAAATGGCTTTCATTAATCTTAGATAATTAGCCTTTTTATCGCTAAAGCGATGGCGGCGAACTATCGCTAAAGCGATGGCGGCGAACATAAGAATCGCTAAAGCGATTACTACGAACTATCGCTAAAGCGATGGCGGCGAACATAAGAATCGCTAAAGCGATTACTACGAACTATCGCTAAAGCGATGGCGGCGAACATAAGAATCGCTAAAGCGATTGCGACGAACTATCGCTAAAGCGATTGCGACGAACATAAGAATCGCTAAAGCGATTGCGACGAACTATCGCTAAAGCGATTGCGACGAACAAATTGTTAACTAACCTTGATAACTTTTAAGCTTTCCAAACCGCGATCGTCAACAATTTTAACCGCAACTCGGCGATATTTTCCTAACTCAAAAGGTCGAGAAACCGTACTTCGATAAACCGCAAATAAATCTTCGTCAATTTCTGCCTTAAGACTCTTAGCTAATTTATCCAAACCATCCCGATAACCGCCCATCGGGAAAAATACTTGCCTGGCAAACATACAGCTTCCATTATAATCCGTATCCAGCAACCACATCGCAATTTTAGCCTTGCCGCCAGACTCAATTTTGCCAGTTTTAGTATTATAATAATCGAAGCCTAAAACCTCAACTTGATAAACTTCTTTATCTATTATTTCCGCAATCTTTTGTAATTTGACATCGGGCTGCCCTAACAACCAAAAACTCTCGTTAGTGGCTCGTTTTTTCTTTAAATCTTCCGTCAGTAAATCCCCATTAATCTGCACTTTTAATAGCCTCAATCCCTCGCTATTAATTTCATCGATATTTCTAGCCGCTTCCGGGTCAAATTCAAAAGCAGCAAAGACAATCATTTCTGGTTGGGGAACCAGTTGTTTTGCCTCGGCAATTGCCAATTGAATTTGAGTTTTTTCCAAGGGGGCATATTCGTAACCGAAAGAAATAACTACTCTTTGATGAGGATATTCTTTGGTTTCAGCGAGGGCATGGAGAAATTGAGTTCCGGGCAAAGGTTCCACGCTAGAAAATTCGATTTTTTGAGCGTTTTTTGCCCTAATTCCGGTTTTTAATAACTCCTCCCGCCATTCCGCCTGTCGCAGAGTTTCTCCACTACGAACTATGGAAAAATCCGGTTCGATTTTGGGATAAATATTCTGCCCGTTTTCTTCGTTATTAGTCTTTTCCAATGCAAGGTTATCGACAGACTTTACCACTGGGGCTGGTACTGCTTCTACGGTAAAAGGACCGCTAACTCGGATTTGAGATTTATCGGTAAAGGGGCGATCGTAAAGAGTCTCTATCAAAGCATATTTTCTCAGCGCTTTGGTTATTTCTTCTCTAGTCATGCCCTCGCGAATTTCTGGGTTATTAGTAATAGATTTTAGCGTAATATGAGGCACCGTTTTATATTTGAAACCGCTGCTAACTCCTTCCGTGGGATTTGTTAGTTGGTAAAAATCAAAAACAGCAGTCATTAATCGCTGTTTTGCCAGAGTAATAGCAACCCGAGAAGTATCGCAAGTAATCCACCTGCGCCCCCACTGTTCGGCGACATAGGCAGTGGTACCGCTGCCGCAGGTAATATCTAATACTAAATCCCCCGGATCCGTGGTCATTAACATGCATCTTTGAATCACTTTTCTGCTGGTTTGAACCACATAAGTTTTATCCGAAGGTCCCCCCGTATCCGTCCATAAATTATCAACTTCGCTAACAGTTAAATCGTCGGCATATTTGAGAAAACGCAAGCTTTGTCTGCCTGCTATTAACCTACCCGCTTTTTCTAAAACTTCCATGCCTTGCGGGTTAGTTTTCCAACTGCGATTTTGAGGTGGAGAATAAGTTTTTCCTTGGAAGGTGTAATCGAACAAACAAGTATAGACTACCCCTCCAGCAGAGGATAAATTATCAGTTCTGTAGGGTCTGCCTTCCGGTGGCAGTAAAGTCGGTCTGATTCTTTCTTCTGTTGATAAAGTTCTAACGGTTCCATCGGGCATTTCGATGTGGGTGTATCCCAATAGATCCATTTTGTCTTTATAAAGTTGGCGATATTTGACATATTTTTTCGATTTCGCATACCAAATAATGTAGTCGCTTACTCTTTTTAATAATCTCGCTGTTAAGCCCGTAGCTTTAATAAAAGAAATCTCGCTACAGAGGTTTTCTCGACCAAAAACTTCGTCCATCAAATTGCGAACCAAATGAACGTTTGCTTCGGAAATTTGGACGAAGCAACTGCCGGTTTCGTCTAATAATTCTCTGGCAAGTAGGAGTCTATCTCTGAGGTAGGTTAAATATGAATGAACCCCTAATTCCCAAGTGTCTCGAAATGCTTTAATTGTTTCGGGAGATTGGGTTAAATCTTCGTCGCTGCCGTTTTTTACATCTCGGTTATTTACAAATGGTTGAAAGTTGGAACCGTATTTAATTCCGTAGGGCGGATCTATGTAAATTGTTTGTACTTTTCCCGCCATTCCTTCTTTATGCAAGAGGGAATTCATTATTAATAGGGAGTCGCCGGTAATTAAGCGATTAGACCAATTTTTTTGATGTTGATAAAAGGTAAGTTTTTTCTCTTTGCTTGGCTTTTTGGGTGGTTCTTCTTCTTCAGCTTCAGATGCGAAGGAATCTTCTGGGTTATAATCGGGATTTTTAATCGCTTCAATAATACTATAGGGGTCGATTTTTTCGTGAACGTGGAGGGAAACGGTGGGAACTTCAAATGATGTATGTTCTGTTTTTCCCGCCCAGTTTAATTGAGGATCTAGGTGGGGATCGTACTCATATTTTTGTTGGTTAATTTCTGGGTTAATTTCTGGGTTAATGGGTTCGTTTGGTTCGATTTTTTGTTGGTTAACTTCTGGGTTAATTTCTGGGTTAATTTCTGGGTTAATGGGTTCGTTTGGTTCGATTTTTTG
>CAZUCT010000014.1:0-47112 GCA_964619285.1 uncultured bacterium
GCAAAATTAATTAGACACCGAACAGACAAGATGTCTGTTCTACGGGGAAAATTTATGCAAATATTTTTGCCTACCTACATAGTTTCTTAAATAGTCCTTAGAGTATGACAGAAATTATAATGCACCCCTAATCAAATCTTTTAAAACTCGATTTTTCAGATATCAGAAACCCGGTTTTTCCAAAAAACCGGGTTTCTCGACCTAAAAATCCACAAAAGTTAGGTTTTCGATGATTTTTTAACGTGGTTTACGAGGTACTTGGCTATTTCTTGCAGTTCTTTTTTATTAAAGGTTCTAATCAGCAGTTTTACCACCTCTTTTGGTTCTTTTGGCAGGGCCGATTGCTGCGGGGCAACCGTCGGTTTTGCTGCTGGTGCTGGTGTCGGTTTCGCTGCAGCTTCAGCCGCAGCAGGAGCGAGTTTTTGCAAGTATTTACTGGTAATTAAAGAGGCAGCTTTTCCTGCTTGTACTACTTCTCCAGCTTGATTGATTTCTTTAATAATTACTGGGGCGAGGACTTTATAGGAATTTTTAGAATTAGCCATGGCCTGTTGAGCCGTTTTAATCAAAGATTCCCAATTTTCTATACCCGCCCCCAGTGTTAAAAGGCGATCGCCCGCTGCTACTAATTGCTTGCGAGTTGCCGGAGATTCTCCCTTTTTAAACAACTGCAAAACTTCCTTGAGTTCCCCCTTGACTTTGGCGGCAAAGTTGGCGGGTATTTTAGATTTTGAAGCTGCTTTTTTAGCCGGCTTTCCTCCACTCGCCAAACTATTGAGATCGTTTTCTAAATCTTCAAAAAACGGCAACGCACCCTTGACAATTTCTTCTCCTTCTTCATCGCGCAAACCATAAGGGTCTTGAATTTTTTCTACTAATTCTTTAAGTACGTCATATCCCCTGACAAATTGACTTTCTATCGCGTCATCAATTTCCACTGGATTGTCTTTAAGAATTTTAAAACAATCCTCCAATCGGTGAGCTATTTTGTTAACGCTTGTAAAACCTAACATTGCGGCACCCCCTTTTACCGAGTGGGCAGCTCGATACATTTCGTTAACGCTTTCGCTATCTTCCATAGTGGCTTTTAAATCCACTAGCAAATTTTCTAGGGTTTGAAGGTGTTCTTCTGCTTCTAGTAAAAATAAACGTTTAATTCTTTCTTCTTGTTCTGATGACATACTATTTCTCCTAAAAATTTTGATTATCTTAAAAGAGGGCTCCTACAAAATATTTGATGCATAGTAGAACGGGCATCCTGCCTGTTCCCCATTCCCAAAAAACGACCTTCTCTTGGTTTTATTCAAACTTGAGATGTACCGAATGCCAATATTTATACGCCGCAAATGCCATCGTCACTACACAGGTCACAATAGCAGATTCATCCACATCAAATTGGGGATGATGGAGGGGGTAATTAGGTCGATCTTTGCGGCCCACTCCCAGACGAAACATCATTCCTGGAGCGCGTTCTAAATACATGGAAAAATCTTCCGCCCCCAGAGAAGGTTCTGAGATAATTTGCAGGCGATCGCTACCCCAAGCTTCCAAAACTGCCGACTCTACCAATTGGGTTAAGGCCGGGTCGTTTTCCACCGAAGGCACCCCCCGCCGATAGTTCAGTTCGTATTTAGCACCATAACTGTTGCAGACATTGGCCACAATTTTTTCGATCCAAGCAGGCAAGTTCTGATGGGTTTCTGGATGGAGCGATCGCGCAGTGCCCCACAACTTCACGCGATCGGCGATAACATTCGGTGCCCCACCACCGCTAATTTTACCAATGCTCAAGACCACAGGCCTTAAAGGGTTATGGGTTCTGCTAATGGCCTGTTGCCAATTAGTAATTACCTGGGAAGCAATCCAAATGGCATCGATCGCTTCGTGAGGCCTGGCCCCGTGACCCGATTCTCCAATAATAGTTAATTCTAAGTCGTCTGCGGCAGCCGTTAGGACTCCATGTCGAATGCCTACCACCCCCGCCGGGATACTCGGATAAGCATGAACTCCCAAAATTGCCCCTACATCTTCCATCGCCCCGTCGGCGATCGCCCAGCTTGCCCCTCTGGCAATCTCTTCTGCCGGTTGAAATAAAAAGCGGATGTTGCCTTGGAAACCTTCTCCTAATTTCGATAAAATCATTGCCGTCCCCAAGCCTACAGTGGTGTGGAGGTCGTGGCCGCAGGCGTGCATGATACCTAAGTTTTTGGAGGCAAAGTCCAAACCGGTCGCTTCCGTTATCGGCAAAGCGTCCATATCGGTTCTTATGGCCAGCCATTTGTTTGTTTGGGAATTGGCCTTCAATTCTCCCAAAACTCCGGTTTTACCTATTCCTTCTCGGACGTGGAGGCCGCAAGATGAAAGAACCCCAGCGACGTAGGCCGCCGTCTGATGTTCTTGGCCGCTTAATTCTGGGTGGGCGTGGATGTGGCGGCGAATTTCTATTAAGGTGGGGCCGAGTTTGGCAGCTAGGTCTTTGATTTGGGTCAGCATTGATTCGATCGAGATAGGTATTTTTTTGAGTTTAGATCGATTTTCCTCCTCTCTCCCACTAAAAAAATACCGATGAATTGTAGGTTGGGTGGAACGGAGTGGAACCCAACATGAAGAAGACGCGGAGACACGGAGACACGGTGAAGGGGCTGTCCGGTGCGTCCGGTGCGTCCGGTGCGTCCTCTTTTGTTGGGTTCCGCTGCGCGGAGCCCGACCTACAAGCTTTAGACTTAAGTTAAAGTTAATACAAATCGTATCTCCTTTCTAACAAAGCTGTATTCTTTTTCAGATCGAACTTGCTTTCTACTTCTTTACGACTTAACTCGCCAAATTCTTCTCGCAGTGGGTCATTTTTAAGTAAAGTTAAGATAAATTCTGCCAGAGCTTCCCGGTCTTTTTCCCGAATTAAAAATCCGTTTTTTTGATGAATTACCGCTTCGGGAATCCCCGCATGAATCGAACTTACAACCGGCAGTTTCATTGCCATCGCTTCCAGAATTGTCATCGGTAAGCCTTCTGATTCTCCTCGGGCTGTAGTTAAACTGGGGGCTGCTAATACCGAAGCTTTTTGCATCCAATTTCTGACTTTTTCGTGGGGTTGTACTCCCAGAAAGCGATAGGATTTGAGTAATTTTTGGGCTAAATTTTTTAAAGAAGAACTCAGCGGTCCGTCGCCAATAATTACTAATTCTACTTCTGGCATGATTTTTTGAACCTCTGCCATTGCCCGAATTAAATATTCGCATCCTTTCTTCTCTGTCAACCGCCCCACAAATAAAACAATCGGTTCTCGTTTTAGTTCGGGTTTGGGGGTGAATTTATCTAGGTCTATGCCGATATAGTTAACTTGGATTTTTTCTGGGGGGCATCCTTTTTCAATCAGTTGAGAGCGGATAAACTCGGAAACGGCTATGAAACAGTCGGCTTGTTGAAAGAGGCGATCGCGATTTCTAAAATACAGTTCTCGATAAAATTGACCGCGATTTTTAACAAAATCCCTAGTCTTTGCATAGAAACTTTTAGATTTATTCAGTTCTATTTCTGCGGTGGCAAAATAACCATGAAAAGTCACGATTAGGGGGAGATTTAATTTTCGCGCCAGGGGCAGGGCTAAAACTCCATCCAGACCGAAATGAGCGTGAATTAAGCGAGGGGATAAATCTTGTAAAGATTTCAGCCAGCGCGGGGGGACGAAACCCGTTAATTTATAGGTTGTTTTCCAGAAACCGGGAGGAGATGCCAAGTCGCCGAGAACAATTGTTCTCTCCTCGGGAAGCATCGATGTGGCAGTGGGGAAGCGCGAAGTGCCAACGTAGAATCCTTGATAGGATGAAAAGTTCTCCACTTGCGCGGGGATGAAGGTTTCCGAGTAGGGAATGAGTTGGTCGCGATAGATGATTACTGCTGGTTTCATAGGTGATTTTGAGAAAAAAGAAGGATATCAGAGCTTTTCATTTCCTGTAAAATCATCAACATTGGCAAACAATTCTTTCAGTTTCAACAAATCTGGATCGGGCAATGGAGGGCGCAATAAAGAAGCGACATTAGCTGCCAGATGCTCGACATTCCCCGTACCAAATAATACGACATCGACTCCTGCTTGATGGCGACAAAAGCGATAAGCTGCATCTGTAATCTTCTTAGTTCCACCTTCCTTAAATAGAAAATCTAGCGGGCTCTCTGCATTTAAAGTTTCAAGTTCGGCAGCTCCCATTTGCTGCAATTTTAGTATTGCTTTTCTCAGATTTTTCTCACTACTTAATGCACGTCTAACAGCAAACATTGACAACAGGCCAATATTTTTGGCAGTAGCTTGGGGAATAACTAGCTCTCGTGCAGATTGATTGAGGATATTAAACCCCACCATGATAGTATCCCAACAATCATCTTTAACAGCACGCCTTAGCATTTTATGGTTTGGCTCTTTTGTAAAGGCTTCGGTGATGCCAATAAATCGAATTTTACCCGCATCGCGCATCTTAAATAACACTGGAACCAGTTCTGTTAAAACATACTCGTATTCATCTATGGTAACACCATGCAAATTATAAATATCCACATAATCGGTTTGTAGTTTTCGGAGGCTTTTTTCTACTCCGCAGGCTAATTCTTTACCAGTAATTAAGCGGTGGCGATCGCGCATTTTTTTCTTAGTAGATAAAACTACATCTTGACGCTTAATCTGCTTAATTGCCTTACCAATAATTTCTTCAGTATCATAACCTTCAGCCGTATCAAATAAATTAATGCCAAAATCAACGGCTGTACGAACGAGAGCTATAGATTCCACCCGACTTTTGCCCGTATTTTGACCAATTTTGCTGTATCCTCCACCACCTAAACCCATCACGCTTACCCTGAGTCCGGTGCGACCCAGGGTTGTATATTCCATAGTTGTTTGCTTGATTTTAGCGATTAACTCATCGCTTTGTTTCGGCGATCGCTTGCCAATCTCAGCGATGAATTTTAGGAGGCTTTTAATAGATTTTTTAATCATAGTTAGCCAATGTCTTTTCAGAATTTACTTTTAGTCTTAATAACATCTATCAAACTTTGATTGAGTAAAGTTCTACACTGCACGTTATTATCTCTGTTTCTACCGCCTCCAGTAACAACCAACCATTTACTAATTACATTAGCAATACAAGCATAAAGATTAGTTGGTAAAGATGCCAGCTCGACCCAACTGTCTAATTTGATGTCATAGACAGTAATTTTGGGAATCAAATTCGTATAATACTTGGAACCTTTAATCGAATGCTTCAGTGCCAGAAAAACTTGTAGGGGAAAATCATCAATTAGTTTGTCATTTTCATGGGCAAATATATCTGTTAGCTTTTCACTCAATAAGTGAGGATTTTGATTGTTACGTCCGCCAATAATAATGATGTAATTATCTACTACAAAAGTTGATGGCTCAAAATGAGACCTGGGTTCCGGCAAACTAGCCAACTCCAACCAAGTATCTTTTAGCGGATCGTAAACATGAACCGAATCAACATCTATAGGATTAGTATCGTGACGATGCTGACCGCCAATAGCATAGATTTTATTACCCACAGCAATGCTAGAAACATGACCTCGCGGATTTGGCAGAGGTGCTTTTTCCAGCCACTGCGTTCCCCCCTCCAGTGGGAACGACCAATGTTCTCCACAAGTGGTATCTCGGTCTGCTGCAAAGCCGCCAAAATAATGGAGTTCGCCATTGATAATCTGGAGACCTCCACCTGCCCGGGTTTGAGGTAGTGGGATACCTTCTTTCCAGGAATTAGCGATCGCATCGTATTGCCAAACTGCATCTGTTGTGGGGCCTGGATGATTGCCCACAAATCCACCTGCGAACCATACCCGCGACCCATCTAGGGCTGCGTTAACATGAGTAACCGGAGTAGGCATTTCACCCAACTTAGTCCATTGGTTTGCTTCGAGATTATAGACAAATACATCTTTGGTTGCTTGCCACCCGAAGGTAAAGCCGCTAAAAACATATAGTTGGTTGTTAATAACTGTTGTCGCACTTTCTAAGAGTGCGGTGGGAAGTGGAGCGCCAGTTTTCCATAATTTATGAGGTAATGTCCAGTTTTCCAGTGTTTGCGTGATTGATACCATAATTAATTGTTATCAGTAATTTTTTTGATGAACTGAAAATTCAATTGTTTTTAGCGAGCTCGCCTATAGCTTCAGTAGATGCTGCTTTTTCTTTAATTTTTTCCGCAAATTCCAGCATTTTTTCCTTAGCTTTTTCCGCAGCTACCTTTAATCGAGTTTTGTCAACTTTCAACCTCCGAATTTGGCTATCTGGATGGCGTTGCAACCAGTAATAGAGATTGTTTTCTAGTTCAAAAATTGCCCGATCTATCTGCTCTTCCACTGTTTTTTCTGGCAATAATAAACGGGACTTACATTTTTGTTGGCATTCTACAAGCTGAATATGAGCGTGTCCCAGTCCTTCAACGTAGCAATCAAATCTAAGTATTTCATACCCAAAAGCATAAAATATAACCGCTGCACTGCTTCCTATTTTGAGAACTTTCCAATAAACTTCTAGACCGACACCATCCTCAATTTCAAAATGGATAACATCCTCTCTAATTTTGTCTTTTTTGGATTTATATTGATGTTGCTTTTTAAGACTGCGAGCATACATATAGGAAAAAACAGAAGTTGCCAAATCACGAATAACAGACATAGTTAATCTCCTTTTAATTAATAAAGGTACGAATATTTGGGAATCAATTTCACTAGAGGAGGAAGAGCATCTTGCCAATAAACGCAAGCTTGTTTTTCGGGAGGAAATTTTGCAGCGATAAGAGATAATTCTTCTCTAGATAAAAGATTTCTACCCGAACGAAAAGGTTGATGGGGGCGACGACTTAAATATCCAAAACTCACTGCACGGCGGGGAGATTTTGTGGGAGGTTTGCCACGATGATAAGAACGAGCGGTATCCACAATAATTACAGTTCCAGCTTTTCCCGTGTAAGTTGTTAACCAATCTTTTTGATGTTGAGGTATTAGTTCTTCTATTTCTTGATTTTGAAAAAATTTGTATTTATCTTTGACTTTTTGCAACAGTAACGAACTAATTTCTGGGTGCATATATTGAAAAGGACCGCCATCCTCATCTACATCATTAAAATAAATGATTATTTTAATCACTTTTCTGTCTTCATTGTCTATATGCCAACGTCTAGTTGCAGTTTCTTTCCCATTATTCAGACTTAAATGTGTTATAAAAGTATCATAAGCAACTGGAGTGCCGATATAACTAGAAACAATATTTATTAATCTATCTTCGAGGCCCCAACTAAATATTTCTGGATATTTGAGGATCTGTTCTAAATTAGATTCAATGGCAAACTTACTGGTTCTTTTTTCTGAAATTTTTGTAAGTTCTTCCATTAGTTTATTAACAGCTTCGATAAATTCATTAGTACCTGGTATTGAGAGAGATTCCAAGGTTATTACACAGATGCCTTGTTGTTTTAAAGTCTCTAAAATTAGCGCATCATTTCCAGTAACCAATGGTAATTTACTTTGGTAATTTGCCAAATATTTTTTGTATTTCGGATAGAAAAATTTTGTTTCTAGATAACTATTGTTAACCAGAGATTGAGCTAGATTTGGCAGACTATTTCTCAATTTTTTTTTGACTGAATGGGTGTTAATCATATCAAGTTTTTTTTAATGCTATTAAAACGAAAAAACATTGAAACTCAATTAACCACATCACCTTCTACTTAGTCTATAATTTAAAACCATTCTTCCCTGTATTTTAATATAGGTCAAAACAACTTTGAGCGTCAAGTTTAAGCGGTAAATTAATTGAGGATAAGATTTCCAGTATGCTTGATATTCTGAACAATTAATTGCTTCCTTCAAACTTGTATAATTAATAAGTTGAACTAATGAATTTGCCAAAAGACTATCGGTAAAATTTTTAGTTTCTGGAAATTTATTTCTGAGATAGTAAGCCACTTTAATATATAACTTTGACCGCTCGACACTAAGATTTTTTTTAAAAGCATAAAAATTATTCCCATGACTGAGATGAATAGCCAGTTTTTCTGGAAAAAGTATGCCTGGTGATAAATAGATTGCTGCCAACCTTAAAAAAGCATCACCAGAAATAACAAATTGCTCTGGCATGGGTAATATTTGCTTGATAATATCGCGTTTAAAACATAAACCACTCGTAGCTGGAAACCAATACTTTAGCAATTTTCCCTTCAAGATTGTACCTCGCAGGTCAACATCTTCAAACTGGTTAATACAGCGTTTTTCTCCTAGCTCGACAGGAAAACCTTTGATATCTACTTCTTCTAAATTATGGAAAATCCAACCAGCTTGGGGATATCTCTCGAAAATTTCAACTATCTTACTTACTTTTTCTGATAAGTAATAATCGTCAGCATCAAGAAAGCAAATTACTTGTCCTTTACTAGCTAGAAATCCTGCATTAAAAGCTGAGGCTTGCCCCCCATTTTCTTTCAATACGGGGATAATTTGGTCTCCATAACCGCCAATAATCTCTCGCGAGTTATCTGTGGAACCATCATCAACAACTACAACCTCAGTATTAGGATAAATTTGAGCAAAAGCACTGTCTATTGCTTCTCTCAAAAACCTTCCGTAATTATAATTGTTAATAACTATGCTGACTAATATTTGTTCGGCTGATTTCATAATCCATCGCTTTTCTCAGTTTTTTTCCCGTTCAAAAATTCCCCCAACGCCCTCAAATGACTTTCCAAACTACCCCAATACATTTCCATTTCGCTAGCGGCCACAATATCCGTTTCTAACTCTTTTCCATATTTGAGACGGTGGCGGATCGCTTTGCGCAAATCGTTAGCCATATATAAAGGAACGACTAAAGGTCTTTGCCAAGGTTGATATCCCAACATCCTCGTAAAATGACGGCTCAAACCCACACCCCGTAACAATCTCGTCAAATATTCCTTCTCCAAACGATGCTTAGGAATTTGATGGTAGATGCGCATTTCTGGATTAAACCAGATTTCCCACCCCGCTTTTCTCAGATACCAAAGTGCTTCTAAATCTTCACCTTTTCCCGTTAAAGAACCCTTCACCGGTCCTTTTAATCTTAAATTAGCGGTAACGTTTTCCACCCAAGCTTTTTTTCTAATAACTAAACCCGCTCCTGGGGGTAACAGTCCTCTTTTTAAGGGGTCTTGGGAATTAAAACAAAATGGCTCTTTGGCAGACCATTCGATAATCGCCAAACAGGAAGCTATTCTCTTAAAGTCTTGGGGAGGTTCTATTTCATAAATAGCATGAACTAGACCGCTATAAGCCCCTGCTTGGGGATGGGCCACCCCAAAAGAATAGGCATTGGCCACCCAGTCAGGAGAAGGTAAATTATCGTCATCCAAAAACCCTGTCAAAGGACTTTGGGCCTCTTGCATCGCTCTTTGTCTGGCATAACTGGCCCCTTGTCTGGGTTCGAGATAATATTTGATGGGGTACGGTTCGGGCCAGTTTGACTGATATTCTCGAACTATTTTGGCCGTGTTGTCCGTACTGTTATTATCAACAATGACAATTTCCCAAGAAATATTTTCCGTGTTTGTTTGCGATCGCAACTTCTCTAAGAGCGACCCCAGTCTCTTTTCTGCATTATAAGCTCGGATAGCTACGGTGAAATTAAAATCAACCATGACCTCTTTCCCCCTCAATTGAAAATTAAAGCTACCAAAGATACGACTTGAGAAAATCTTTAAAGATGATAACCTAAAGAACCGGTCAAGTATTCCCAGAAACCAAGTTTTTCGGTACTACCCGGTTTTTGCAAAAAACCGGGTTTCTTGACTGGTCCACTAGACTCTTACCTTCCGCGTCCAATGGTATGAGTTTTCTTCTTCCATTGAGATGCCACCCTTCAAATCAACTTTCCAAAGCTTCCACCGACTTCGGCACTCCCGCAGTCAACACCTCGCATCCAGTTTCAGTCACCAAAACATCGTCCTCAATTCTAATCCCAATTCCCCGCCAGCGCTCTTCAACCTCTGGTTGTTCTTCAGCAGGTTTAATATCCTCTCGAATATAAATCCCCGGTTCCACCGTCAGCACTTCTCCGGGTTGCAAAATCTGAGGATTTTCTCCGAATTGATAAACCCCCGCATCGTGAACGTCTAACCCCAACCAATGACCGACCCGATGCATATAAAAAGGCTTGTATTTCTCCTCTTTAATTATCTCCTCTTTCTTCCCTTTTAACATCCCCAAATCCATCAATCCTTCCACAATTACATCCCGAGCAGTTTCGTTAACTTCTTTATAAGAATTACCCGGTTTAACTTTAGCTATTGCTTCCGACTGAGCTTTTAAAACTAACTCGTAAATAATTTTTTGCTCTGTAGTAAACTTGCCGCTAACGGGAAAAGTACGAGTAATATCGGCGTTGTAATATTGATAAGAACAGCCGGCATCGATTAATAACAAATCGTTTTCTTGAATTTGCCGTTGATTTTCAATGTAGTGAAGAATGCAAGAATTAGGACCAGATGCCACAATTGAAGGATAAGCGGGAGTGGCTCCTTGACGGCTAAAAATGTATTCTATTTCTGCTTGAATTTCGTATTCGTAGCGCCCTGGTTTGGCAAATTTCATTGCCAAATTATGAGCTTCCACGGAAATATCAGCCGCCTTTCTCATTAACTCTAATTCCGTGGGACTTTTAACTAGCCGCAGGGGAGCTAAAACGGTTCTGGAATCTTGAATAGCTGTAGGTCCGACGCCTTTTTTCGGATAAACTGCCATTAAACGTTCCCAGTGTTTTAAGACAGTTTGATTAAAAGAGCGATCGCTCCCCAAACGATAATAAATCTTATCGGCTTTTGCTAAATATTGAGGCAATTTTTCGTTTAACTCGTTAATCGGAAAAACTTCATCTGCCCCATATAACTCTTTAGCAGCATCGACGCCAACTCGCAAACCGCTCCAAGTTTCTTTTTCGTAGTCTTTCGGTCGTACAAATAAAATATATTTATGTTCTTCGTGGTGGGGCGCGAAAACTGCCACCGCCTCGGGTTCGTTAAAACCTGTTAAATAATAAAAATCGCTATCTTGTCGGTAGGCATATTCGACATCGTTATGCATAATTGCATGGGGAGCGCTTCTAAAGATGGCAGTGCCGCTGCCTATTTTTGCCATTAACTTTTCTCGGCGCTGGCGGTATTCTCCTGGTCCGATCATTTCTAGAGCTTTAATCCTTAATATTTACGAGATGTTTAAATATTGTAGGACAGGCATCTTGCCTGTCCCACACAATTACAGGCAAGATGCCTGTCCTACGGAATTATTGGTTACAGAACCGGAACGAAACGTTCCTTCTCTGGAACTGCGGCATACTCCGCCACGATTTGCCGGAACTCGTCGCCGTCGATAGTTTCTTTTTCAATCAACAAATCGACCAAGCGATCGATAACTGCGCGGTTATCGCGCATCATCTTACAGGCATCTTCGTAGCAATGTTCCACAATGGCGCGCACTTGAGCGTCAACCCGAGAAGCTATCTCCTCAGAATATTCCGTGCGAGTCATTAAGTCCCGTCCCAGGAAGACCTCGCTTTGTTGGCTTTCCAGAGACAGAGGACCCAGGTCAGACATACCATAGCGAGTCACCATTTGCCGCGCCATGCCCGTTACCTGTTGCAAGTCGTTACCCGCACCAGTGGTAACTTCGGCATCGCCAAAAATCACTTTTTCAGCGGCGCGACCTCCCAAGGCACCGGTGATGCGAGCTAAAATCTGCGATCGCGACACTAAAGCTTGGTCTTCGCTGGGCATAAACCAAGTGAGACCGCGAGCTTGACCTCGGGGAACTAAGGTAACTTTTTGTACTGGGTCGTGGTCTTTGAGGAGAGTGCCGACGATAGCATGACCCACTTCGTGATAAGCAATTAAGCGCTTGCTCTTGCCATCAGTTAAAGGAGTGCCTTCCATACCGGCCACCACCCGATCTACCGCATCGTCAATTTCCATCATGGTAATGGCATCTTTGCGACGGCGAGCTGTGAGAATAGCTGCTTCGTTGAGCAAGTTAGCTAAATCAGCACCGGTGAAACCCGGAGTCCGACGAGCGATCGCTTCCAAAGATATCTCTGTTGCCAGTTTTTTATTGCGAGCGTGAACTTCTAGGATAGACAAGCGACCTTTCAGATCTGGAGCATCCACTCCCACTTGGCGATCGAAACGTCCGGGGCGCAACAGAGCAGAGTCGAGAACGTCGGGACGATTGGTAGCAGCGATAATAATAATACCGCTGTTGCCTTCAAAGCCATCCATTTCCGTGAGCAGTTGGTTGAGGGTTTGCTCCCGTTCGTCGTTACCGCCGCCGATACCGGCACCCCGAGCCCGACCTACGGCATCGATTTCATCAATAAAGATAATGCAAGGGGCATTTTCTTTAGCTTTTTTAAACAAATCTCGCACCCTAGAGGCGCCCACGCCCACGAACATTTCCACAAATTCCGAACCAGAGATGCTGAAGAATGGGACTCCCGCTTCTCCAGCGATCGCCTTAGCTAGGAGAGTTTTACCCGTTCCTGGAGGTCCTACCAACAATACTCCTTTAGGAATTCTCGCTCCCACAGCAGTGAATCTTTCTGGTTTTTTGAGGAAAGTAACCACTTCTTGCAGTTCTTCTTTAGCTTCATCCACTCCCGCTACATCGTCGAAGAGGATCCCCGTTTTGGCCTCCATTGAAAACCTGGCCTTAGATTTACCAAAATTCATCGCTTGGCCCGGACCCCCGGGAACGTTGCTAGAGCGGCGGAACAGGAAAAACAGTCCCACGATCAACAGCACTGGGAAAACCAAATTACCTAAAAGGCCCCAGATAGCTCCTTGACTGCTCGGGGGGTGGATATCCAAGCCGATGTTGTCTTTTCTGATACGGGCAATTAGTTCGGGGGAATTAGTCGGTAAATCCACCCGCCATGTTTGGCTGCGGTTGTCCAGTTCTGGATCCACGGCTTCGACGATAGCGGTACGGCCTCCATCATATAGATCTACGCTGGTGACTCGACCTGCATTGAGGTAATCTAAAAATCTACCGTAGGTCATGCGGGTACTGGCCGCATTACTACCCATGTTGGCAGGGGATTGACCTAAGCTGCCTTGCCACAGAAAAAAACCGATTACTAAAGCTGGCAAGCACCAAAGCAATATTGTTCTCCAAGAAAATTTCATTTTTATTGGCCTATTGACAAAACTACTAAAATTGCGTTTTAGCTCAATGACGATTAAGATCGCTTAACTTACTTTACTAAATTTAACTTATTTTAATCTGTCCTAGGGATAATTAACCCCAAATCCTTTGCCTGACTTGGTTTTAGCTAATTAAGTTTTGTGAAGTTGCCTCAAATAGACTGCAATTGGGGTTTACTTTTGGATTGAAATAATCGTGGAAATAAGGTATTATCCGATTTGTGCTTATTTTTAAATGGCCATTTTTCTGGCTCTTGGGGGTTCTGGAAATGATGGCTCGTAAGATTTTTCTTAATTTTGGGATATTTAGTGCTAATTTAGAACCCAATCTAGTAAAAGAGCGGCAGCATTGTGGCCTTCTTTTCTAGGTATTGCAACCGCATCTACTACCCAACTAATGGCAAGCTAATGGCTGCTCGTGCAGCTATGCAGCCATTAGCTTGCCCCCTGCGGGGGAGCTTGTCAAATTATTGTGAAATTTAACAGAGGTAAAAAATAGTAATGACGGCAAATATTAAACCACAAGCCGGGGGTGCTGCTGCCATGCTGACGAGGCAGCCTGCTAGCGGCAAAAATACCATTCTCAGCATCGACTTGGGCCGCACGGCAACAAAGGCCTGCGTCAGTCGCACTCCTAACAGCGTTGTTTTTATTCCGGCCAACGTCGCCCGTTTGAGTGTGGAACAAGTCAGATCGGGTAGCTTTGAGTCCAAACCTACGGATCCTTTGTTGGATGTGTGGCTGGAATACCAAGGTACCGGTTATGCAGTGGGCCAATTAGCTGCAGATTTTGGGGCTACTCTATTTGGTGCGACTCAAGCGATCGCTAAATCTAAGGTAGAGGATGCTCTGATTAAATTGCTTGCCTGTGCAGGATATTTCCAAATTAAGGGTGATTTTTCAGTAGTGGTAGGTCTGCCTTTCTATTCCCAGGAACAGTTTGAAAGGGAAAAAGAGCAGATTATCTCTCAATTAAAGTCCCCCCATAAAGTGTCCTATCGCGGGGGCGAGCTGGCCGACGCTAACATTAATAATGTCTGGGTGATGCCCGAGGGTTACGGTTCTTTGATTTGGTGCGAGGCAACCAATAGTAAAGAATTTGAACCCCAGTTGCCCGAACTATCGGTGGCGATCGTGGATATTGGCCATCAAACAACGGATCTCTTAATGGTGGATCGTTTCCGCTTCGCTCGTGCCGCTTCTAAGAGCATATCTTTTGCCATGAGTCAGTTCTATGAGGAGGTGGCCTCGAAAATTAAGGGGGCAGATTCTCAATCTTTATATTTACTCGAAGCAGTTCACAAACCAGAGGGCCAGCGTTCTTACCGACCCAAGGGAGCTAGCAAGCCTATTAGTTTAGATCCGATTATTCCAGAACTGCGTAAAACTTTTGCATCTAAACTATGCGAACAGTTGATCCAATGGTTGCCAGAGCGGGTAACAGATGTGGTGTTAACCGGCGGCGGTGCGGCCTTTTTCCAAGCGGACCTGGAAAAGCTGCTCAAAGAAGCTGGTATTAAGGCCCATGTGTCCCAACCGCCGCGAGAAGCAAATGCTTTGGGACAATATATCTATGGAGAAGCCCAACTGGCTACGGCAAGATAAAAATAAGGGTGTATCTCATTTTTGTAAAAACCTAACAACTTAACGATTTTTGTCAATTGTTAATTGTCAATTGTCAATTGTTAATGGCGTGCCTTATTTTATCTTTTTACAAAGATTCGATGCACTCTTGAAGTTTGCGTTTAGAGATGTAGTCTGGTAGGGGGCGATCGCGCTAAGAGCGGTTGGTAGTTTGCCAACAGGGGTAGGGTAAAATCTTGATGGAACCCTACCCTTAAATTAATTTTTTGGTAAAATTATCAAAACTAATTAAATTATTACCCGATGCTGTGGTCAAAAAACAACAAAAATTACTCAGTTAGTTTTACTGAAGATGCCGCAGACCAACAGTTGTTACTGGCAATTGAAAAAGAGTTAAACGGGCATAAATATCAGACTTTTAGCAATCTATGCAAACAAGCTTTGTGGCAGTTTTTATCTATTTCTGACTCGGCTCAATCTCTACAGAGTTTCCAAAGGTTAGAACAGCGAGTTATTGAAATCAGCCAGCAAATCGAAGTTATAAAACAGGAACTTTCTGCAGATAAAAATAACTTAAATAAACAACAGGAGCTGGAAAATCAGTTAACTAAATTGAGTAACTTGCTGACTCAACTGCAAGTAAACGTTAATGTTAAGTTTGTTGAGACTTTAGAGGCAATAAAAAATGAATTTGGACGGGTGGATGAGTTGGGTTATGCAGGGAGAGTAAATGCTCGGGAAGCGAAGCCAACTGAAGCGGAATCTAAGCCAGAAAAATCTGAAGCTGAAAAGAAGGCCGAACTAGAAGAACTCAAACAAAAAGACCCAATTCTGGCTCGTTTGAAAAATATTTTGCCAGAAGAATTCTAGGGTAATTTTCTATTTTTAAGCCGACTGGAGCAATTAACAATTGACAATTAACAATTAACAAAAAGCGTTAAGCTCTGGGTTTTATTAACAATTGAAATACACCTCAACTAACTTTACTCAAGACAAAAACGCTGCCGACATTACCTCGCCCAATTCTTAAATCTTCATCTAAATAAGTAAGATCCAACCAGCCCTGGCGTTCCCTATTTTTAATCTCAAAATCGATAGCTGTAAATTTTTTACCCGCCTCAATTTCTTGGATGAAGTTGTTAGGAGATTGATAGTTAATTAAACGCTGCAAACCGCTAATAGCTCGCTCGAATTTTACCTCAACTCGTTTTTGGGAAACGGGCTCGAATCTAGCTGTAACGCTGACCAATCCTTCTAAGAAAGGCAAACCATGCACTTCAGCAATATTGTAGATTTTAGCGTCCTTCACTCGAACGCACTGATAAATTTGGCCCAGTCCCAGGAGGGGAAAGCGATCGATTCCTAACAATTCTTGACTGGTGGTATAGAGCAGCCGCCAATTGCCATCTAATAATTCTGTAGCTTCGAGGGGATTTGGGTTTGGGTTATAGTCCTCTAATCGAGCGATCGCCGCTAAAATCGCTTTTTGTTCTGTTTCTGTGGCCAATAAACCGCGATTCAGGCCGGCGATGGCCTCTAATAATCTTGATTTGAAAATCATAATCCTTGCTAAATGTCAACTTTTTTTCCTGCCATAGCAGTAATTGTATTTAATTTTCTCGGAAATTTGGGGAGAAAAACAGCGATTAGGCATTAAAATACAACAGACTAAAAATAGCGATAGACTATGCCCAAAACTTACGGCTTGGTTTTTACGAGCATAAAGGTCTGGGGAGCTTGCAGCAAAGCAACTCTCAAAAAAGACGACTCCGGATCGACGATCCGACCAGAGAAAAGTTGATGGGACAAGAAAAAGATCGGCATTCCAGCCGAAAAAAACGTCTATTGCTAATGGATACAGAAAAATAACAAATTAAAAACTAACAAAAAACTATGGCAAGAATTAACAAGCAATCCTTAAACAACCCATCCTTACGCCTAACACCCAGACACGAACCAGGGGATGTAATTCCGAGTCCACAAGAAACTTCCATCCTCGACTGGTTAGAAGCATCAGGTCGAATGATGCCACGGGAGGATCGAGAAGAAGAGCCAAGGGAAACAGATGAAGATCTAGACGGGCTGATGGGAGAAAGTGTAGATAATAATGAAGACTACGATGACAATGAAGGAGATGAAGGCTAGCAGCAGTGTTTGAGGGAACGCGCCCAGGGGTACCAATAGAGAAAAAACCCTGGCTCGGCAGCAAGAAAACCAATAAAAAATTTACAGTGTGTTGTGAGGAGTGAGTAATCGTGTCTGCGAATAACAAACTAATTGCGAACCAATCTTTTAAGCTATCGGGGCAAATTTTACTTTTGGGACTGGCTTTAGGATTGACTGTTTCGGCGATCGCCTTCGATAGTATGGGCGATGGATTCCTAACTACAGTCTCAACCTTTTTGCCTCTAGCTATCAGCGCCATAGCGACCGCAGCATTGGGCTACTGGGTGGTGCCGATACTGCGAAAACTAAAAGCAGGACAAATAATTCGCGAAGATGGACCTGCGGCTCACCTGCAAAAAGCAGGTACTCCGACGATGGGAGGCATCTTTTTCGTACCGGTGGCAGTAGCGATCGCCCTGCTACTATCGAAATTTAACCCCAACGTTATCGCTATTTGTACCCTAACCGCCGCTTACAGTTTCATCGGTTGGTTGGACGATTGGCAAATCCTGCGCCGCAAATCCAATAAAGGCATCTCCCCCAAAACGAAATTAGGATTGCAAGTTGGTTTTGCCGCCCTTTTCTGCTTGTGGTTGGGATGGAGTCAGCCGAGTACGATTACTAACGTAGCTTTACCATTCGGTTTGATACTGCCCTTGGGATGGTTATTTTGGCCGTTGGCAGGTTTCGTGCTGGTGGCAGAAAGCAATGCTACTAACCTTACCGATGGCGTTGATGGATTGATGGGGGGTTTGGGGGCGATCGCCTTTTTAGGACTGGGATTCTATTTAGCCCCCGAGTTTCCAGAGTTAACTATTTTCTGTGCTTGTATGACCGGCAGTTGTCTCGGTTTTGTAGCTCATAACCGCAACCCGGCTCAAGTATTTATGGGGGATACGGGCTCCTTAGCTTTGGGCGGTGCTTTAGCTGCAGTGGCTTTGGTAAGTAATAGTTTGTGGGCTTTATTTATTATTAGCGGGATTTTCTTGATCGAGGCTATTTCTGTCATCGCTCAGGTCAGCTATTATAAAGCAACAAAAGGACCGGACGGCATCGGCAAGCGTTTGTTGAAAATGGCTCCTTTTCACCATCATTTAGAACTTTGCGGCTGGTTGGAAACTCAAGTCGTGGGAGTTTTTTATGGAATTAATCTAATTCTGGCTTTATTGAGTTTGATAACGGCTCAATTGTAAATAGACTCTATGCACCCATTCCCCATTCCCCATTCCCCATTCCCAAAGCTATGAAAGTTTCGGTAGTCGTACCAATTTATAACGGCGAGGCAGATTTGCCAGAGTTAATAGAATGCCTGCGATCGCAAACTTATCCTCCAGAGGAAGTGGAGTATTTATTAGTAGATAATAACAGCAGCGATCGCACGAAAAACTTTATAGAAACTGCAGCCGAAAATTCTGCGATTTCCATTCGCCCCTTAAGCGAAAACGAAATTCAAAGTTCTTACGCCGCTCGAAATAGAGGAATTAGGGCAGCCATTGGTGAAATTATCGCCTTTACCGATGCCGACTGTCGCCCGGAACCGCAATGGTTAGAAAAATTAATCGAGCCATTTAATAATAACCCCAATCTCGGTATTGTGGCTGGAGAAATTGTGGCTTTGCCGGGTAAAAACCTGTTAGAAAAACACGCCGATCGCCAAGAGACTTTATCTCAAAAACATACTTTAGCTAATGGTTTTTGCCCCTACGGTCAAACTGCTAATTTAGCTGTTCGCCGAGAAGCTTTTGAAAAAGTCGGGTTATTTAGACCTTATTTAACTACCGGGGGGGATGCGGATATTTGTTGGCGGATTTTGCGCTCGACTTCTTACGATCTGAAATTGGCAGAGGAGGCAATTGTCAAACATCGGCATCGTTCCACTTTGGCAGAGCTGGCAAATCAGTGGCGCAGGTATGGGAAATCTAATAAATATTTACACGAATTGTATGGTGTCGATTTGAGCCGAGAGCTGGCGGCGAAAGAGTATATTTATCGATCGCTGCGGTGGTTGTTGAAAGAATTGCCAAAGACGGGCATAAAAGCGATTTTAGGCAAGGCCGATGGGGCAGATTTATGGAATACTCCTATTGGGTTGTTTAACGTGCGGGCGCGATCGCGAGGACAGCGGGAAGCAAAACTCCCAGAAAAAGCGCGGCAGATAGATCGCCTTTAGATTTAGGTAACTTGTTAATAGAACCATGGTAAAGTCGCAATTAACAATTGACAATTGACAATAGACCGTTAACAAATGAAAGCTTTGTTAAGAGAATTAAAGAATTAATAAAATAATTAAAAAAAGAAGAAAAATAATTTGAAGATGTCAAGAATTATTAATCGAAAGTCGATAAAGCAGCGTTAGTGATATTATTAAATCGTTTGTTAAAAAAATCAAACTCAGGAGGAAATTATGACAGAATTTATGGATTTTCTGCGCCATGAAATTGCTTATGTGGCTATAGGAGAATTTAAACCGGGAAAATTTGAAGAGGCACAGCGACTTTACGAAAAAGCCGTTTTAACCTACAAAGAAGGCTTTAAGGGAGCGTATCTGTTGCAAATTCCGGGAACCGACAAGGGCATTGCGGTGATTTTTTGGGAAACCGTCCAAGACATGAACGCTCACGAAACCGAGGCTCATCAAAAAATATTGGAGGAAATGGGGCCTTTGTTTGCCACCACGCCTAATACGGCAGTTTATGAAGTAGTTAACAAGCATCTGCCAGAAAAAGAAGAATCCGCAGTCTAATACTAACCCTATTCCCGATTCACAACAGCACAAACAACCCGATCGCGTCCTAGTTCCTTAGCGCGGTACAAAGCGCGATCGGCAGCCTGGATCGCATCAGTGCCGGTGGAACCGTGTTCGGGAAAACTAGCTACTCCTATGGATACAGTAATAACGCCCAAAGACTTACTGTCATGGTAGCTATTGAGATGTTTAATTCCTTCCCTTATCTGTTCGGCGCGTTCCCTAGTCTGCTGAAGATTAGCTTCTGGCAAAATCAGGGTTAACTCCTCGCCTCCATAGCGACAAGCGATGTCACCGCCGCGAGTGTTGTTTCTGAGAAAAACCCCCAACTCCCGCAAAACCGCATCGCCTGCGTCGTGACCGTAAGTGTCGTTAAAATTCTTAAAGCGATCGACATCGATCATCATAATTCCCACAGAATGGTTGTTTCGATGGGCGCGGCGCAGTTCTCTTTCTAAAGATTCTTGGAGGTAGCGGCGATTAAACAAACCAGTCAAGGGATCGCGAATACTTCGATCGTGCAGGCTTTCGCGCAGTTTCAAATTAGCGATCGCCAGAGCGATATTTTCGGCAACAGTATGGGCTAACTGCTGCTTAGTGTCGGTCAATTTTGCGGGGTCCGAAGAACTTAAATATAACAATCCCAAAGTTTCTCCTTGGGCGATCGTCGGCAAACAAATAGATACTGCCGGTTTATGCTGATGGGAAATATGCTGGCAAAACAAACCCAGTTGTGCGGCTTCCACCCGATGAATGCGACCGCGCCGCAAAGCCCAGCAGCAGTCGGGGGCGAAAAGGGTTTCGCTCTGAAGGGAATTTCCCCAACTAGCAACGGCTTCTACCAGATGGCGAGATTCGCTTATGGCAAAAATGGCTCCGCTGCAGCCGGGAAACAACGGTTGGAGCAAATCGCCGAGGGCGGCGTAAGCTTCTTCGAGGCTAATGCAAGCTTGGAGAAACTCGCTCATGTCGCCAAGTTGATTCATCTCCTGGTTGCGCCGTTCTAATTCTTGCACCTGTTGGGCGAGTTGGTAATTAACAATACGCAACTCTTGTTGGGCTTGTTTGCGATCGCTGATATTTTGAATCGCGCTGATGAAGTAATCTTGTTCTCCGAGCTTTTGGCAGACCACCGACTCCGTACAGTGTACCCACACTAGAGAACCATCCTTGCGGATATAGCGCTTTTCTATAGAGTAAGTTTCAATCTCTCTGGCTGACAAGCGCTGTTTGAGTTTTCGGTCTTTTTCCACATCTTGGGGGTGAGTAATATCGGCGATGGTTAAGTTTTTTAGCTCTTTCTCGCTGTAACCGACGAGATCGCAGAACTTTTGATTGACGCGCAAAAATTTACCGTATTCGGTAGCTTCGGCGATGCCAACTGCAGCCAGCTCGAAAGTAGTTCTAAATCGTTCTTCGCTCTTTTGCAGATTGGCCTCTGCCCGCTTGCGATCGCTAATATCTTCTACCACGCCGATGAAATACTTGGGCTTAAGCGAGGTCTCTCGTATGAGAGACACTACGAGATTGACCCAAACGAGAGTTCTATCCTTGCAGATGTACGGTCTTTCCAGAGAATAACTCTGGATTTCTCCTGCCAATAACTGACCCACTCGCTCCAGATTAAGTGCGAGATCTTCTGGGGGAGTAACTTCTTGGAAACTTAATCCCAGCAATTCGGAACGGG
Source organism: uncultured bacterium (assembly GCA_964619285.1). GTDB lineage: Bacteria > Cyanobacteriota > Cyanobacteriia > Cyanobacteriales > Microcoleaceae > CALKCV01. The sequence continues at coordinate 21,410 of CAZUCT010000014.1, forward strand.
TATAACCAAGGATGTCGCAAAGCTTTTGATTGATGCGGAAAAACCTACCTTCGAGAGTGCTAATAACCATGCCTACTGCGGCTTGCTCGAACACGGCTCGAAAACGCTCTTCGCTTTCTCGGAGAATGTCTTCTGCTTGTTTGCGATCGCTGATATCTCGTCCTACTGCCTGGTACTCGGTAATTTTACCGCGATCGTCACAAATTGCGCGATAGAACCATTGCTGCCACTGGAGTTGACCGTCGGGCAAGCTGGCACAATGCTCGAAGGAAGCAACGTCCCTAACTGAATTGAGAGCGCCTAGATGAAGCATAACGGTTTCTGGTTCTTCGAGGGGAAAGAACTCGAAAAATTCGTGACCGACGAGCTCGTTAGGTTTTTTTTGAAAGCAGCGGCAGTAGGCTTCGTTGACAAAAGCGATGGTGGTATCGGGTAAAAAACGACAGACTAACTCGGTTTGAGCTTCGACAACAGTGCGATAGCGGACCTCGCTTTTGCGCAGGGCTATTTCTATTTGTTGGCGTTCGCCAATTTCGTGTATGAGTTCCTGGTTGAGATTTGTTAGTTCGTTAGTTCGCTGCCGTACTATATTTTCTAAATCCTGATTCAGAAGTCGCAATGCCGTTTCGGCTTCTTCGCGGGCGATGCGGTTACGCAAAGTTTCTATGCCGTAGGCGAGGTCGAGTGCCAAGTCTGTCAGAAGTCTTACTTGCTCCTGAGAAATATCTAACTCCACCGAAGAGATGCTTAAGGCACCCAGAGGGCGATCGCCAATTATTAAAGGCAAGGCAATACAAGTACAAGAGTTGCTCGACCCCAATATGGTTCGAGATGTTCGCGGCTGGCGATCGTCTAAAAGATGGCAGGCGATGGCGGGTTGACGGCTGCTGATGGCAGTTTCTATGAGGGGAACTTCCCTGGCTTCAGCCGCACCAGTAATATTAATTAGCTCGAAATCGTGCCTTCCCGCCCGGGCCGCAGGGATAATTTCTTGGAGGGTGCCATCCTTGACAAAGGCTACCCAAGCGCTTTGATAGCCTCCTACTTCGACTACGATCTGGCATAGATGTGCCAGCAGTTGAGATTCTTCGGTGGCCGTTACTAAAGCTCGGTTACATTCACCGATGGCTTTGAGGGAGCGGTTGAGGCGATCGAGTTGAAGTTCTACCAGTTTGCGCTCTGTAATGTCCCGCACTATCAGCGCAAATATTCTTCGATCGCTTCGATCCACCATCGAGATGGCGAGCTCTATCGGAAAAGTCGTCCCATCAGCCCGCAATCCTTCGAGCTGGCAGGATTCTCTTGTATAGGCTCCTGTCGATCGCTCCAACATTTCTTGACTGTTTTGGAGTAGTTGCTTCAAGGCAGGCAATAGCTCGAAGCGAGGAACGAGCAGTTCGATATTTTTGCCGATGGCAGTATCGGCTCTGCAGCCGAATATTTCCTCGGCGGCCGCGTTAAAGGATTCGATGATGTAGCGATCGTTGAGAGCAATTATTCCTTCGGCGGCGGCTTCTAAAATTGCTCGATTTTTGGCTTCGCTTTCTTCTAGCCGCAGCACCAGGGGGCTGCTAATTTTCAAGAAGAGAATTGCTCCCAAGATATCGACGACTACACTAGCCATAATGGTATAAATACCAGCTTCAATAAAGGGCGCTCTAATTTCTGCCATGTCGACTTTGGCAACGATACCCCAGTTTAAATTGGGCATGGGTTCGTATGCTGCTAAAACTATAACTCCTCGATAGTCTAAAGCGATGGTGCTTCCGGAGCTCCCCTGGAGAGCTAGTCGCATCGGTTCTGCTATTTTTCCCTGCCAGGGGACGGGTTTAGGCTTTCCTAATTCGTAGCCCCGGCGTTCAAAAAGAAAAACAATATAGTCTCCTTGACGTTTTCCCAGGAGCAATTCTCCCTTTTCTGAGAATTTTTTCAGATTTTTATGGGCTTTTGTTAGAGCGGCTAATATTTTTTCTTGGTCGTCGTTAGTGTCGGCGATCGCTTCTATTAAACTTACCTGACTTTTGGCGATTTCTTCCAATCGCTTTTGCTGTTGTGTAAAACCTGTTTGATAAAGTACATAAATACCTACCCCTGCCACTGCCAGGGATACGGTTATCATGTTAATAATTAATAATATTAGTCGTCGGCGCTGGTTCATCTTAAAACTTGATAATATTAGCACTATCTTATTTTAGCAAGTTTTTTTCGATCTGTCCGATCCCGACGGCTATGGGCCTTTAATTTTAAAGCTTTTAGGAAAAAAAATTTTCTTTAATTTTTAATTACCATCGGCTTTTTTTCTTTCTAAGCTTAATTTTATTCCTTAAGAGCTATTTCCTCTGACTTATTTCCTATTGCCTAAAACAAAATTCCTACGAAAAAAAACCGGCTTTCAGTGAAAAACCGGATTAGTAAATGGCTCTAAGAATAGTTATCTAATCTAAGTCGCGCCGTCCTTCTAAGGCTCTTGCCAGAGTGACTTCATCGGCATATTCTAAATCTCCTCCCATCGGCAAACCAAAAGCAATGCGGGTCACTCGGGTAAAAGGTTTGAGCAACTGACCGACATATAAAGTAGTCGTCTCTCCTTCGACGCTGGGACTAATAGCAACGATCGCTTCCTTTATATTACCCTGACTCACTCGCCGCACTAAAGGTTGAACGGTTAATTGTTCGGGTCCGATGCCGTCCATTGGAGAGATTACTCCGCCCAAAACGTGATATTGACCGCGATATTCTCTAGTTTTTTCCAGGGCAATAACATCCCGGGAGTCAGCTACTATGCAAATAGTTTCCTTATCTCGCTGGGGGTTGCGACAAATCTCACACACGGGTTCGGCGGATAAATGGTAGCAAATTTGACACAAACCTACTTGTTTTTTGGCATCCAGCAAGGCTCTAGCTAGAGCTTGAACTTCGGCATCGGGACGTTTAATAATATGTAGTGCCAGACGTTGGGCCGTTTTCGGTCCTACTCCTGGCAAGCGCTGTAATTGTTCGATTAAACGAGCTAAAGGTCGCGTATAAATGTTTCTATTCCTCCCCGATGAAAGTTGGTTATTTTATTTTATACTCGGCACGGACAGAAAATGTGTTTTTCTTCTTTTCAGAAAAATCCTCTTTTTGAGTGTGAGTCGTGAGTATGAGTATGATACGCTTCATTCCTTGCCGTGTTGAGTATAGCAATTGCTTTATTTTTTGGGGCAGTTCTATACGTTTTCTTTAGCTTCGCCAAAAATGGCATAAGCTAAAGCATCTTCCCATTCTTCTCTACCGCCTAACATTTCTTCCAATTCCCATCCTTGTTTTTCGCTTAACTCGTTTCTGGTAACGGCATAAAGAATTTGCCCTAAGATAATTAACTTGGCGTCCCTGGGAATTTTATTAATTTTACTCCGTTCTATCCTGTCTTTAAAGTTCTCAAAAGTTGTTTCCATTTTCCCATTCCTCCCTAGTAATTGTTTTAAGATTTCCATCAGGAAATAATAAAGAAATCTTTTGTATTTGTCGTTCTTTATCCCAAAAGAAAGCCTGTCTAAGCCCTCTATTAATCTAGTTAATATCGTAGTTAGTTCTGTTGATATGGTAAATCACACCCCTAACCCCCTGTTTTCTGGCTTTCCCGATACCTTCTTGAACTCTATTTGCTAAACTTTGAGACTGTTCGGTTAACTCTTTGAACTCATAAACTTCTCCATCTATTTCAGCATCAGGAGTTTTTACCCCTTCCGAAGCCTGTTCGCTTAATAAGCTTACTCGCTTTCCTTGTTTTGCTAAAATTTCAGCAATAAAGCAATCTGATTCAATAGTATTATGCTCTTGATGAATTAAAACAAAGCCACCAGTATCTTCATCAAAATAATACCGTTGATACTCCTAACCAGCATTTTGATAAATTTCTCTACTTTCCTCAATGTAATCTGATGCCACCCTTTTTCTGCCAATAACTACTGTTGCTTTCCCCATTTTCTAGGCAATTTACTATTACCCATTACCCACCGCTAGCCTTAGCTTTATAACCCAATTTAGTTAGAATTTCTACTAATTTTTGGGTGTGATGGCCTTGAATTTCAATTTCGTTATCTTTGAGAGTTCCTCCGGCACCGCATTGGTTTTTTAACTGTTTTAATAAAGCGGCTAAAGTTTCCGATTTTGACTGAAAACCGCTGATTACTGTAACGGTTTTGCCTTTGCGACCTTTCCGGGTTGCTTGTACTTTTAGGTTTTGTTGGTTTGGGGGGAGTTCTGGGGTTGCTTTTTCAAAGGCGGCGGAGTTGCTGGAATTGCCAAACTCAGAATAAGCGACGCGATCGTTTTTTTTATTTTTAGATGAAGCCATAATTTTTACAATAGTTTAGATTGGGAATTGGGAATTGGGAATTGGGAATTGGGAATTGGGAATTGGGAATCGCGCTCATCGATTACTACGAACTTTAGTTTAGATTGAGAATGAGGAATTAATTTGCTAAAGCGATTACTACGAACTTTTTAGATTAATGGGGGTGGTGGTGGAGCGATCGCTCAAATACATATCAAAAATAGCACCTTTGCGCATCAGTTCTTCTTGCGTCTCTTCAGACAGACCGATCGCCAGAGAAAAACGAGCGGAATTGACATTAACGCCCCTTAAATTAGCTCCCTTGAGATTGGCACCGGTCAAGTTAGCATTAGAAAGGTTAGCGTTTTGGAAATCTGCCCGCAACAATTCGGTGCGACTCAAATCTGTATAACTGAGATTGGCGTGGCGCAAGATTGCCCCATTCAGATCCGCAGCATTGAGATCGGCACCTCTAAGATCTGCCCCTATTAAAGAAGCACCACCCAAGTCTGCACCGCCCAAGAGCCCGCCGCTCAAATTTGCACAATAGAGATTTGCACCCATTAGGGTAGCCTGAAATAAATTAACACCAATCAGATTGGCCCTAAACAGATTAGCCCTAAACAGATTGGCCCTAAACAGACTGGCACCGCTGAGATTAGCATTGCTCAATTCTGCTCTAAACAGATCTCGATCGCGAAAATTCCTTTCGCCTGCGGCATAACGGGTTAAAAGTTCCTGGGCATCCATAATTTTAAAATTATTAAACAGTACCTTCGCGCATCAGTTCTTCTTTTGTCTCTTGAGACAGACCGATCGCCTGAGAAAGTTGAGCGTTGTTAGCATTCACCGCTCTGAGGTTCGCACCTTTGAGGTTTGCACCTTTGAGGTTTGCACCTTCGAGGTTGGCGCCTTCTAAATCTGCCCGGAAGAATTCGGCACGACTCAGATCCGTATAACTGAGATTAGCATGGCTCAAAGAAGTCCCACTCAGATCGGCCCCGTTTAGATCCGCCCCTCTCAAATCCGTCCCCTTCAAAGAAGCACCGCTGAGATTAGCACCACTGAGATTAGCACCGCTGAGGTTGGCACAATAGAGCTCTGCGCCTATCAAGACAGCCTGAAATAGATTAACACCAATCATATTGGCCCTAAACAAGTTGGCTCTAAACAAGTTGGCCCTAAACAAACTGGCACCGCTCAAGTTAGCATTGCTAAGTTCTGCTCTAAAGAGGTCGAGGTCGCGAAAATTCCGTTCCCCGGCAGCATAACGGGTCAAAAGTTCTTCAGCATCCATTTTTAATAATTCGTTTTAATAAGGTTTACAGTAACCCCCTATGGGGGCATTGAGGGTATTTGTATCTTATTGTATGGCAGTTGGGCAAAGGTTCCGGGCTCGGAAGAAGTTAACAAAAGTTTAAATAAAAGGGATTTGGGCAAAAATAGAATCGGGACTTACCCATTGAGATTGCTTTGCTGTGGCTCCCTGGGGACAAAAATACGTTATTCTGCCTAAGTTCTAATGAAAAGCCTCTACCTATAATGGGGAGTGTTGATTATGCCGATGAATCCGTGACTACAACACCCTTACGTCCAACTTCTCAACCTGCCACTGAAGGCCCAGACAACCTGGGACGGTTTGGCAAATTTGGGGGCAAATACGTTCCCGAGACTTTGATGCCGGCCCTCTTCGAGTTAGAGGCCGCTTTGGAAAAATACCGAAACGATGAGGCTTTTAATGCAGAACTAGAACAACTTTTGCGGGATTATGTAGGCCGTCCCAGTCCTCTCTATTTCGCCGATCGCCTCAGCGCCCATTATGCCAAACCTGACGGCACTGGCCCCCAAATTTACCTCAAACGGGAAGACCTCAACCATACTGGGGCCCATAAAATTAATAACGCCCTGGCCCAAGCCCTGCTGGCAAAGCGCATGGGCAAACAGCGCATCATTGCGGAAACGGGCGCCGGTCAACACGGTGTCGCCACTGCTACGGTTTGCGCTCGTTTTGGTTTGGACTGCGCGATCTATATGGGGGTTCGCGATCTGGAACGTCAGGCCCTCAATGTTTTCCGCATGAAGCTCTTGGGGGCTGAGGTGCGTCCGGTGGAGGCGGGTACCGGTACTCTTAAGGATGCGACTTCGGAGGCTATTCGCGATTGGGTGACTAACGTGGAGACTACTCACTATATTCTCGGTTCTGTGGCCGGCCCCCACCCCTACCCGGTGATGGTGCGCGATTTTCACGGGGTTATCGGTCGGGAAACTCGGGCTCAATGTTTGGAAAAGTGGGGCGGTTTGCCCGATATTCTCCTCGCTTGCGTTGGTGGGGGTTCTAATGCGATGGGTTTGTTTTACGAGTTTGTTAAGGAACCTTCTATACGTCTCATCGGAGTTGAGGCTGCCGGGGAGGGGGTTAACACTGGCAAACACGCGGCGACTTTGACTAGCGGTCGGGTGGGGGTTTTGCACGGGGCGATGAGCTATCTCCTCCAGGACGATGACGGTCAAGTTATGGAAGCTCACTCTATTAGTGCTGGTTTGGATTATCCAGGGGTGGGACCGGAACATAGTTTTTTAAAGGATACTAATAGGGCGGAATATTACAGCGCTACTGATTCGGAGGCGGTGGCTGCTTTTCAGCGACTTTCTCAGTTGGAGGGGATTATTCCTGCTTTGGAGACTTCCCACGCGATCGCTTATTTGGATGTTCTCTGTCCTCAGCTTTCTGGCAGTCCTCGCATTGTTATTAATTGTTCGGGACGGGGCGATAAGGACGTGCAAACTGTGGCTAAGTTTTTGGAAAGTAAGAATCAATAGGTAAGAAAAATAGGATTGTAGGGGCAAGAGCATTCGGGGGTTTAATCTAAATAAAGTTCTTTAGTTTTGATTTCCGAATGCTTTGCCCCCACTCTAGGTTAAATTTGCTGTTCAAACTTTTTAGTATGACTTTAGGAGACCATGAATTTGACAGGGATAGAGACCTGAATTTTGAAGAATATCGTTATTGGATAAGTATCCGATCGCTTAACTTTCAGACGGAAAAAACCATTGTTTAACTCCATTCTTTTTCTCTCAATTTTTTAACCCATTGACTGCTATTTTCTAAGTCTTTTTAATGTCGTAGGGTGCGCGCCGCGCACCGGCGATCGCTTTTGTGGGGGTCAAATATTTTCTAAGCAAGCATAGAGATTTAAGAAACCGGGTTTTTTGGAAAAACCCGGTTTCTGGCAGGCGAGTTAGCCTTGAATAAAAGAAGGTATTGTTCAAAAAACCTGGTTTCTTAATTTGTTATCAAACTATGGTTTAACTCCATTCTTTTTCTCTCAATTTTTTAACCCATTGACTGCTATTTTCTAAGTCTTGTCTCTCGGACCGCATCCCAATAAAAGGTTCTTCTTTTAAGGGAGTTAACGCGGTTTTTGGGGGCGACATAAGTTCAATTTTATTCTTCAAAGCTTGTTTTTCTTCTGGGGTTAAGAAACCCGGTTTTTTGAAAAAACCGGGTTTCTGATTGATTTTTGCGAGGAAGTCAACTAACTTTAAGTTCATAAAAACCTTGTTATTGTTAACGGCCAGTCTAACTATAACATAAAGCGATCGCTTTGGCAAATTAATTGCCCTGTTTTTCTCCCTTGCCAAAGCAAGTTGGATGGTTTATAATATTGTCTGGTTTGATTTAACTTTCAAACCTCTAATCTCTAATCCAAGGAATGCGATTATGGAAACGATAACGTTTAGCCTGGATGCTGAAAAAAGAAAGGCTATAGATGAAATTGCTTCGCTGTTGGAGCGCGATCGCTCCGACATTCTCAATGACGCGATCGATGCTTATTTGCAAGTGCAGCAGTGGCAGTTGGAGCATATTAAAGAAGGTTTGCGTCAGGCAGATGCGGGGGAATTTGCCACTGAGGAGGAAGTTGCGGCAGTTTTCGCGAGGTGGCGGCAATAAAAATTTTTTGGACTCGTCTCGCCCTTGAGGATTTGGATAATGCTTACGAGTATATTGCAGCGAACAATCCCGGTGCTGCAATAGATACTATAGAGCGAATTGAAAATGCGATCGCTTTGCTGCTTGAGTATCCCCAGATGGGCAGAGTGGGGCAGATACCGGGTACGAAAGAATTGGTTATTACCCGCACGCCGTTTATTGTGCCGTATCGAGTGGGGGGCGATCGCTTGGAGATTCTCGGGGTGATTCATGCTGCCAGACGTTGGCCCGACAGTTTTTAAAACCTGTTGTTAGGAGGAGCGATCGCTTTCCTATCCCCCAGAAGAGCGATCGCTCTTACAAATTAACTGCCCTCCCAAAGGCAAATCTTGACAAGTTCCTAAAAAAGCTGCTATTATCTAAGAGTTCAATCTTATTTAGGAAAAGCGACTCCTTATGTTACCTATTAAAAAACAAATTTTCACAGACAAGGCAATGCGTCCGGTTGGGGTGTTTGTCGATTATGAAGACTGGCAGACAATCGAGAAATTATTAGAAAATTGTCAATGGCCGGTTAAAGAAGAGTTGGATTTAACTAAATATGCTGGTGTAATTAAATTGGAAAAAGACCCTTTGGAATATCAGAGAGAAATTAGGGATGAATGGTAATGACAGAAACTTCGATTGTGCTAGATACTAATGTAGCTTTGTACTTTTTGGGGAACCGTTTAACAGCTCCTTTACCTGCGGGAAAATATTTTGTGTCTTTGACATCCTCCCCGCGTTAAAACGACGGGGATTCCTACTATTGTTTAATCAAACAGACTAAGCTGTTGACCAAACTCAAGAAGGGTTGGCACATCGCTGGAGCGAACAACCTTTTTACGAGTTGACTTACCGCTCCTCCGTGCCCGTTTTTGTTTAGTCTCCGGTTGCCCCTCGGCGACTTTTGAGAATAAATCTAGTTGTATGGGAGTGCTTAAGAGTTGAGAGGTAGTTTCCTGTTTGGTTATCGCAGGAGCTACAATGGGTTCTGACTGCAAAACTGTGTTACCAACATTAAGGATATTGATAGCTGCATTAACATCTCTATCATGGACAATACCACAGTTTAAACAAGTCCATTCCCGTACATTTAGTTCTTTCTTACCACCTTTAAAACCGCAATTTGAACAGCATTGAGATGTAGGTTCCCAACGATTTATTACTTGAAATTCTCGACCATACTTGTTACATTTGTACTCAAGCATAGTTCTAAAAGTGCGCCATCCTAAATCACTAATTGCACGAGATAGCTTACGGTTTTTAATCATCCCTGAGACCTTCAAATCTTCCAGTATAATCGTTTGGTTTTCACGAGTCATTCTGGTTGATAATTTATGCAGGAAATCTTCTCGAATGTCCTTGATTTTGGCATGAAGTTTAGCTACCTTTAAACGGGGTTTCCCCCTTCTTTTTGAACCCTTCTGACAACGAGATAGCGAACGCTGAAATTTTTTTAATTTCTTGAGGTTCTTTTTAAGTGGTTTAGGAGCATTAATCTTTTCCCCATTACTTAAAGTTGCAAAAGTAGTTATTCCTAAATCGATACCAACAGATTGACCATTAGGTTCGAGAGGCTCGGCATTGGTTTCTACAACAAAGCTGACAAAATAGCGATTTGACGCATCCTTTATCATGGTTGCCGAAGTAGGTTTTGATGGGAGAGGACGCGACCAAACTATTTTAATTTTGCCTACTTTAGTTAGCTCGATTTTCTGCTGCCCAACTTGGAAATTATTAGACATAAATCTAGCAGACTGCCTGGACTTTCTACTTTTAAACTTTGGTGATTTTAGTTTTGGACCTTTGCGTTTGTCGCTTAAACTATCAAAAAAGTTTTTCTAGGCAACATCCAAATCATTAAGAGATTGCTGCAATGGCGTAGAAGCAACTTCTTTTAGCCAAGGTGTTGATTTTTTGCCCTGAGTTATAAATAGCTTTTGCAAATCAGAATTACTAGGCTTTTTCTCTTTCTTAGCATGCAACTCGTTACAATGAGCTAATGCTTGATTCCAAACATAACGACAACAGCCAAATAACTGAGCTAATTTATTCTTTTGCTCATCGTTTGGATAGATGCGATATTTGTATCTTGCTTTCATTTTAGAGCCTGATTTTAATTAACAACATCCTTTAGCGGCGCAAGCCAAGATTACCAATTCCTATCGACAATCTGAATGTGTTAAACTAAGCCAGGCTGTTACCAGCCCGACTCGTCTTCAGAACCGGGCTTGCCACTTTCACGGCACACGACTCCTCTCCTGTATACAGCAGTCTGCATGTCAGCATATCTCTCACATTACCTGAGGGCATTTGCTTCTTGCAGAATCCTTCTCCTCATACAACCTGCTGAATTGCAGATGTTTCGTCTTGGATGACTACCAGGATATTCGACCTTTTACCTGGTGTTGTCTGAGGTTTTTCTCGTTATCTATTACCTTTATTACTCTCCCTTAGTAGGGTAAAATCTCCCGGAGAGGGCGTTGACTGTCGATACTGACAATCATATTACAGTATCCGCCTCTTCTGTCCCTTAGTTACCTCGGGCCTCCGGCCTACAGACACGCTTAGTTAAGTCGCCTTAACAACCCTATTTCAGACCGGCTGGTCTAGATTATCGAGAGTTTAATTCCCTTCTTGTTCATCTACTTATGAGACTCCCTAGGGGATTGGAGGGTGTCTCCTCTTCTTTGCCCCATTAGACCCCGCTTCTGGGATTGATGTCCAATCGCTACCCAGGGGGCCATGCAGTCAATCCGACAGCAGGACAGGTGGACTTTCACCACCAAGGTAAATAAGTTTTTAGGGCCACGGTTTTAATTGTCCGTATGTTTTGACCACTAAGGGGTTATTATTAAGGCCATTGGCCCACTTTCGACCCCACGAGTCGCACACAATACATCTATTATACTACAAAAAAATTCTTAACTACCACTTTTAAAACACGGCGATTAAAATCGCCGTTCGTTTTGAGTCCGCGCCTTTAAAAAGGCGTGGCTTTCAAACTCTCGAAACGTTTTCGTAATTACGGAAATGGAACTGCTTTCTTATCCAAGCATGAGCGAGGATGAAGAATTTCAAGTTCGGGATTTTTTAACTAAAATTACAGTGGTTGGGCTCGAAAATAATACTAAAGAGTTAGCGATCGCTTTCCGCAAAAATTATAAGTTAAAGCTTCCCGATGCGATAATAGCGGCAACGGCAAAGATTCTCAATGCAACCTTGCTGACCAACGATTTAAAGCTGACTAATTTGGCAGAAATTAATACTCAGTCGGTATCGATTTCTTAACAAGTTATAGTATGGCGCAGCGACAGGGCGATCGCTCTTGTGGGAGTAAAATAAAGAGCGATCGCTTTCCTATCCCCCAGAAGAGCGATCGCCGCGTCGTTTAAGTTTATGCTAATATCCGATTAGCTGTGGTTCCAAACATAATGGAGGCCCCAGAATGAATAATTGGCAAGAACAAATCGACATCAACCCCAAGGTTTGTCATGGGAAACCTTGCATCAAGGGAACCCGCATTATGGTGTCGGTTATCTTGGATAATCTGGCAGAGGGATTGACGTTAGAAGAGATAGTGGAAGAATATCCGCCACTGACTTTAGATAACGTGCGGGCGGCGATCGCTTTTATGCTTAACAAATGTTCCTCGTTGCCTAAATTGCTATTGACAAAAATAGATTATTGAGGTATGCTAGTTTTCAAGCTATTTAATGGGGAGAAATAGATGAATATATCCTCTGAAGATTTGCAAGTAAAATTGGAGGAATTTTCTCTGGAATTAGTTAAGTAAACGCGCCACAACCCGGTTTTTTGAAAAAACCGGGTTTCTGGGCTTGCCCGTTCTTTTACAAAAACATAGGAAAAAACCATGACTCAAGCAATAGAAAAACCCCAACTAATGACCCTAGACGAATTTCTGGATTGGTATCCAGACGACGGGAAAATTTACGAACTACATAAAGGAGTTATTTTTGAAATGGAACCCACCGGAACTCACGAACAAGTTATTGGTTTTCTAGTAACTAAATTTGCCGCACAAATTGAAAATCTCCAACTTGCATACTTGCCTAGCAGTCGATGCATCATCAAGTCAATTAATACAGACAATTCTGGATTCAATCCCGACGTAACAATTCTCGATAAAAGCGCTTTAGAAAACGAACCGATGTGGAAAAAACGTTCCACCATTACCAAAGGAGAAACTGTCAAGTTAGCAGTTGAAGTTGTCAGCACTAACTGGCAGCATGATTATTTAATGAAACTGTTTGAATATGAAAATCTAGGAATTTATGAATACTGGATAGTTGATTATTTAGGATTAGGTGGAAAACAATTTATTGGCAGCCCCAAACAGCAGACTATTTTTGTTTATGTAATGGTGGATGGTGAATATGAAGTAAAAACGTTTCGAGGCAGCGACAGAATCGAATCATCAATTTTTCCCGAATTAAATTTAACAGCGGAACAAATATTTGCAGCGGGAAGATAAAATTTGCGGAAAGCAAGCTACTAAAAGCAGGATTTATTTGTAAACCGGCAAAGGGAAGCCATATAGCAATCCGTGCGGAGGTTGTAAAAAATTAGGGGTCCAGAAACCCGGTTTCGCATGAGTTACCGGGTTTCTAAGATTTCACGATGACCAACGGATTGTTATAGTAAGTGGATTCATTCTCAACTTCCATAAGCAATCGTTATCGCGGGCAAAGATGTAGCCTGCTAAAATTTATTTGCAAAGGCAAGTTAACGATGCCCTTGAAATGCTCAAACAAATTGAAGAAGAGAAGACGCCAGAATAATGAAATATACTATCTTAATTCAATGGTCTGATGAGGATAATTGCTTTGTCGTATTTCTCCCGGAGTTTGAGGATGTAATGCAGCCGGTTACTTATGGAGATTCTTATGGGGAGGCGATCGCGCTTTGCGGAAGAGGTATTGGAGTTATTAATTGAAAGTTACCGCGAGGAGGGCAAGACATTACCAGCAACTAAAAAGTTCGAGAAGTTGTTTCGAGTTGCCTAAAGTAGTAGCACGTCTCAGCTAAAATGATGGGTAATTTTACGAGTACGTTAGTACCCTTCGTGCGTCTGGGCCCAGCCGCGAACGAGGACGTTCGCACTGGTTTTTTCTCAAAATTTAACCCACAATTTTAGCTGTGTTGCCCTAGAGCGATCGCTCTATTTAACTAACTGCTCTCCCAAAGGCCAATCTTGACAAATTCCTAATAAAGCTGCTTATTTCCATCAAATAAATTGTGGCAAATAATAGTGGTAATATCGACGAGTCAGAAAGAAAGTTTCTTGAATCGGAAAAAGCAATTGCCGAATTGCTTGAGGCAGAAGGTCAAACAGTTAAAGCACTGCCAGAAACCTCCAGCGGCGGTAGAAATGCTGATGCTGAGGCAGACGGAATTAAAACAGAGTTTAAAAGCATTCAACCGGGTTCGACAAGTGCAACTGTAAAAAATCAGATAAACAATTCTATCAGACGGGGAGGGCAAGCTAGGAATATAATTATAGATGCTCGCGGCTCTGGTTTGACTTTAGCTGAGGCAAATAGAGGTTTGGAGCGGGTAAAAAACATTTCGCGAGGTAAAATAGATAGGGTCCGAATTATCGGCGATGACTATGACATAAGTTCTACTGAATTTAATTAGGAGTTAATTCGATGTCAAAAACCACAGATATTTTTGTAGATTCGGAAAAAAGTTTAGATTCTTTAGTCAAAGACGTAGAATCTTTATTAAATGTTGGCTTGCAATTCGTTAGCGAAAATGAGGAAAGCTGGTATGAGTTTCGTAATTCTCAAGTTAGCATGACTTTAGGAGACCATGAATTTGACAGCGATAGAGACCTGAATTTTGAAGATTATCGCTATTGGATAAATATCCGATCGCTTAACTTCCAGACGGAAGCAGAACACCAAAAGCAACGAGACGATTTTGCCAATTTTATCTTGGAAAAACTGAAGGAAACTGGTCAATATAGTTTGATGTTAGTAGAAGATTTGCAAGTAAAGTTGGAGGAGTTTTCTCTGGAATTAGTTAGGTAAAGGCACAACTGAGAAACCAGGTTTTTTCAAAAAACCTGGTTTCTGAATTGATTATCAAGCTCTTGTTTAACTCCACTCTTTTTCTCTCAAATTTTTAACCCATTGACTGCTATATTCTAAGTCTTTTCTCTCGGATCGCATCCCAATAAAAGGTTCTTCTTTTAAGGGGGTTAAAACGGGTTGTTTTGGGGAAAAAAATTCAATTTTATTCCTCAAAATTTGTTGTTCTTCTGGGGTTAAGTTGTTAATAATTTGCGCGAGGGAGTCAACTAGCTTTAAGTTCATAAAAACCTCGTTGTTTTTAACGGTCAGTCTAATTATAACATAAAGCGATCGCTCTTACAAATTAACTGCCCTCCCAAAGGCAAATCTTGACAAGTTCCTAAAAAAGCTGCTAATATTTGAAAGTCCAATTTTACCCGGTATTATCAAACAAACTTAAAAAGAATGTGTAGCGAGGACTATGAATTCACTTACAGACATTAAAACTGCGATCGCGGATTTACCCGAGGCAGAAATGCGTCAGCTTTCTAATTGGTTGCAAACCTATCTGAACGATCGCTGGGACCAACAAATGGCAGCGGATGCGAGTTCTGGAAAATTAGACCGACTGCTGCAAAAAGTCAACGCAGATATTGAAGCAAATCGCATTAAACCTCTGGATGAAATCTTTCACGACTCTTGACTTTTGGGATTCCTACTCCAACTTGCCTCCTAATATTAAACAACAGGCAAGAAAAGCTTATCGTCTTTGGGCAAACGATAACTTCCATCCATCGTTGCACTTTAAAAAAGTGGGTAACGATTTATGGTCGGTGCGAATTAATTACGACTATCGCGCTTTAGCTTTGAAGAAAGGAGAGGATTATTACTGGTTTTGGATTGGTTCTCATAGCGACTATGAAACTTTGATTTAAAGCCTACATCGCTTTTATGGGAATTAAATAAAGAGCGATCGCTCTTCTGGGGGATAGGTTCCGCGATCGCTTTGTCGTTTAAATTTATGCTAATATTCGATTAGCTGTCGTTCAAAATATAGTGGAGGACCAAGAATGAATAATTGGCAAGAACAGATCGAGATCGACCCCAAGGTTTGTCATGGGAAACCTTGCATCAAGGGAACCCGCATTATGGTGTCGGTTATCTTGGATAATCTGGCAGAGGGATTGACGTTAGAAGAGATAGTGGAAGAATATCCGCCACTGACTTTAGATAACGTGCGGGCGGCGATCGCTTTTATGCTTAACAAATGTTCCTCGTTGCCTAAATTGCTATTGACAAAAATAGATTATTGAGGTATGCTAGTTTTCAAGCTATTTAATGGGGAGAAATAGATGAATATATCCTCTAACGAGTCTCAAACTTTAACTATTCAATTGCCAACAGAAGATGGAAGGCGCCTAGAAGCTGAAGCGAAAAGGCTCGACGTTTCTGTGGAGGCTTTAGCTACTATGATGCTGCACCAAAATATCGCTCGGTTAAAACCTACTCGCACTGTTTCCGAAGTTTTATCCCGCTTGCGAGAGTTAACGAAAGATATGCCAGAGGTCGATCCAGTTGAGTTAGTACGTCTAGGTCGAGAAGAGTTAGAAAATAGAGGGATTTTTTAGGTAATGAATGTTGTTTTGGATGCTAATTTTATCGTGGCGGCAATTACGCCTAATCCTTTTAGAGAGGCAGCCGAAAAAATGTTAGAAACTTGGCAAAATGAAAAAACTAATTTACACGCTCCCGAGTTGGCGCGTTATGAAGTTGCTAATGCTTTAACTCGCTCTATTAGTGCCGGAATTTGGGTGCAAGAAAGCTTAGAAGAATTCTGCAATGAAATTGCTTTTTTACCTATTACTTATCATCCTATAGCGGGCGAAGAAGCTCGAATAGTGGAAATAGCTTTATCTTTGTCGCGTCGGAGTGCTTATGATGCTGCGTATTTAGCTTTAGCAGAAAGTTTAAAAGCCAAGTTGTGGACGTTGGATGGTCCGCTATATAGAAACGCGATCGGATGCGGTTTTAACGTGCGACTTTTGGAGCGATCTTAGTTCTTTTGCAGACTGTTTTGTAAGGTGCGCACCAGCGATCGCTTTTACTTTACTCTGGTTGGTAGAAGCGATCGCTAACTCGCTCGTATTCATCCTCCAGCGATCGCATTTTGCTTTCTTCGTAGGTATCGCTGCTAAAGATAGCTTTATAGTTTTGTGCTGGATTTTGAATAGAGAATTTACCCGACTGCTCTTTAACCAACATCAGAATATAGGGCGGTGAGAGCCAAGGAGCGACCCATATTTCTGCAAATTCCCAAAGACTGGTTTGGGTTTCCCGGTAGATTTCACGCTGAATGCCGCTCATGTCGCTTTTTTTTTACGGTCAGTCTAACTGTAACATAAAGCGATCGCTTTTGTGGGGGATAAGAGAGCGATCGCTCGTTCGTATTAATCGCTCTTAAGGATAAGACAGCAAATTGAGTTGGGAAATAAAGCGATAATCGCTTTGATTTTTTGTTAATAAAGGCAAGTTGGCAATAATAGCTGTTGCCGCGATAAATGCATCGGGCATCAGCAAACCGTGACTCAAGCGGTAGGTTTTGATTAATTCTACGGTTAAAGCCGAGATATTTTCGTTAATCTGGAGAATTTGATAGCGGGATAAAAATCGGTTAAGATGCCCCAGTTCTAGTTTGTTTCTACAGCCTACTATTAGTTCTATTTGAGTAATTGCGCTAATTGCAATTTGACCTGTTTGTTCCTCGATTTTTATACGATTAATTGCCGTTTCAATATTACGGCTAACGTCTATTAAGATGTCAGTATCGACTAAAACCATTGTTTATCTCCACTCTTTTTCTCTCAATTTTTTAACCCATTGACTGCTATCTTCTAAGTCTTTTCTATCGGACCACATCCCAATAAAAGGTTCTTCTTTTAAGGGGGTTAAAACTGGTTTTTGGGAGGAAACAAATTCAATTTTATTCCTCAAAATTTCTTGTTCTTCTGGGGTTAAGTTATTAATAATTTGGGCGAGGGAGTCAACTAGCTTTAAGTTCATAAAAACCTCGTTGTTTTTAACGCTAAGTCTAATTATAACATAAAGCGATCGCTTTTGTGGGAGTTAAATAAAGAGCGATCGCTCTTCTGGGGAATAGGAGAGCGATCGCTTTTACCCTAACAAGCAGGGGTAACTTGTCTGATATAAATAAGCTTTAAGATTAAAAGCCTAAGATTGCATGCACCACATAATGGAATAGTTGTTCCAGCGCGAAATCAGTCAGTTTTCGAATTGCCCAAGCACAAGCGTTTTTCAGCCACTGCTTAAAGCTACCCTTGCTTGCTAGAATTGACTCTTGCTTTTGGGCACTCTCTTTCTTTAATAATGCTCGTACTTGCCGTTCTTCATCTGCGGTTAAAGCCATTTAAACCTCCTTCATGGTGTTAATTTACTACTAAACAAAATTTGAGTTTTTATTGCCTCTTAGGTTCCGGATTCTTTTTCAGCCATTCTGTAATCTTGGCAATCATTTCGATATCGTCTGAAAAATCTCTTGTATCTGCTTGCAAAACAAGGAAGACCAAATCGCAAGATGGAATTAGCTCTTGGTAAATTTTTTCGTACTCTCGATCTTCCGCTTCGCTGCGTCCGTATCCAGGTAGATCCACTACAGTTAAGCTTCCACCCGTTGAGAGCGTAAATTCTTTAACCTGTGCCTCAGTGGTACCAACAGTGGTAGGACTTGTTTTCATCTCGGCGTTAAAGAGATTATTAATAGTCGTCGTTTTACCAACACCAGATTTGCCAATAACTGCTACCTTTGGCGGTAATTTAGTTTCCTGTTGAAGCTTATTCAAGATTAATTTTAAGTCTGCCTCTGGGATGTCAAGTTTTTTTATGTCATCCAGAGTTTTCTCGCTAGAATCAACTTTTCTCCCCGGAGTTTTTGCCATCTTCTCTCGTTCTTTATCGGCAAAAGCTTTTACGTCTTCGTCTGCTAATTCAAATGGATCGGCAGGATTGACATTAGCCAGCTTGAACCCGGCATAAGCATTTTGGATTATCTTGGTGAGCAAAGGTATCAAATTATAACCCTTTAAGACAGAATAATATTCTATGTTTGCCTCAGATATTTCTGCACTTTGACCCAACCGTTTAATAATATCCTTGCACTTACGCTCGATTTCCTTTTCTGCCTCCTTGGTAGGGCTATTTAAACGCTCGTCCCACCCGCCAGGAATCATTTTATCGACTTGGTTTAAACCAACGACTAGCCTAAGCGGTGCTTTGGAACCTTTGGCAGGCGCCCAGAAGCTAGATATCTTATTCCATACCTCTCCTACCTTACCGAGTAAATCTACCACAATTTTTCAACTCCTCATTAATATTTTTCTTTTTAAGTTTTCTAATCCCCAACCATAAACAGATGTGTACGGTACGATTTGATTTTTCTCAAAAGTTATTTTCCCATCTACAGCCCCCTTGAAAATACCGTAAATATCATCTATTTTTTCGGGAATTAGCCTAAGTTGGTCTTCCGAAGGTTCTCCTTCCTCGATATCAAACGGCCTTTCACCCTCATAAACTCCCAGAGAATCTATTTTATTAAGAGCAATTATTAGGAATAGAGATGACTTGAATAATGGTTTTAACATCTTCAAAAAAATCTCGTCCCGTTTGTAGGCCCTCGTATCTGCTTGAGTTACCCATACTAAAGAGTCTGCTTGAGGTACCCATTTTTTGTAGTAGGCCGTATATTTTTTGTCGGCGGTGGGACTCTCTCCAATTCCAGGTAAATCGACAACTCGCACGTCCTGGCAGGAAAAACCCGCGTACTGAGAGGGGTCTAAATTAGCAAACTGAGGTTTTTTGGTACAAGCAACTGCATTATCGGTCGCCCAATTTAGCCCAAACAGAGCGTTGAGAGTGCTGCTCTTGCCAACTCCGGTTTTGCCAAAAAATAAAACTGTTAGTTTATCCTTTCTAGACCCAAGGCCGAGTAAGCTCTTAATCATAAGACAAGTGGCGAATAATTACGCCCTTTTTTACCCCAGAATTAGGATGGACAATGGCCAGCTTGTCAAATCGCTGTCCACTTTACCATCTTGCCACTCAATTCTTCCCCCGTCACCCTATACCCAGTGGCTTATGGTGGGGTGTTTTTCGCCTCTTCTAATTTCTAAAGGGTGACAAAAAGTGGGATTTGGTGGCAAAGGTGGCAAAAGGTGTGATAAACTAACCTCAAACCTTAACTCAAACCATGACCTCACCTAACATCGATGAACATTCAAGAAGTTATCGAGTGGACCGAAGAGCGCGTTTTTGCCAAGACCGGCAAGCACCTTGACTCGCTTCAAAAAACCATATTAGAGGGGACTTTAGAAAATAGAACTTACCAACAGGTCGCAGATGATTACCATTGCAGTAAAGACCATACTAAAAGAGTCGCTTCGGAACTATGGAAACTCCTCTCGGATGTCTTGGGAGAAGATGTTAAAAAAGCCAACGTTAAATCTATATTAGAAAGAATAGAATTTTCCCATATTTCAAATTTTGGCTCCGATACACAAATGTTTGGTGACATAAATATCTGTAACCAAATTTGCCCCTACCCCAAAACTCCAAAAAACCAAACCACCAACAACCCAACCGCCGCCCAACCCCAAAAACGCCACGAACTAACAGACGCCCCCCCATACCGTCGCCTCTACCCCCGGGACTCCGAACTCACAACCCTCAAACAATGGCTCCTAGAAGACAACATCCCCATCATCACCATCGCCGGCTTATCCGGTATCGGTAAAAGCGCCCTGGCAGTACAACTCGTCGAACAAATCAAAGATAAATTCGATCGCATCCTCTGGCGGAGTCACAGTCAATTCCTCACCCTCCCCTCCCTCCAAACTAACTTAATCCAATTCTACTCACAAACCAAAACCCCCAAACAACCCTCCCTCCTCGACTATCTCCGTTCCCATCCCAGCCTCATCGTTCTCGACGACCTCGAAGAAACCTTCATCCCCCAACAGCTAGCCGGCACTTACCATCCAGACTACCAAAACTATAGCAAATACCTCAAACAACTCGCCTCCTTCCCCCACAACAGTCACCTCCTCCTCCTCACCCAAGAACTACCTATAGAACCCCTCGCCCAAGACGCCGACAACTGCCGCTGCCGCTGCCTCCAGCTAAACGGTTTGGCAGACTCCGCAGCAGAAATCTTGCAATCTAGGGGATTGAGCGATCGCTCGCGCTGGCCCGAACTCCTCCACCTCTACAGCAGCAACCCTTACTGGTTAAACATCATCGCCACCACCACCCTAGAACTATTTAAAGGTAGCGTCGCCAGACTCCTCTCCTTCCCTACAGTATTCTTAGGAGACCTAGAACCGATACTAGCAACGCATTATCAACGACTCTCCCACTCCGAGAAATTAACCCTCTCCTGGTTGGCGACTCAAGAAGACCCCATAGAGATTATCGGCAAACCGGCAGAACTTCCCTTCAGCGAGCCAGATTTTTTAATGGCGATAAGGTCTTTGCAGAGACGCTCTTTATTAGAACAACCCACCGACGATACAACTGGAGACTTCGTGATTCGACCGGTCGTTAAAGAATATGCGAAAAATCAATCGGGTGCAGGTCAATTTTGAAGCGAACCCGTTAATTGAACGATTTTTGCTAATTGCTAATTGCTAACTGCTAATGGCAAGGCAATAAGCGGGCTGATGTGGGGGGTTCCAAATCTTTAATATCTTTAACAAATTGGTATAATTTATCTTTTCAAAAAACAAATTGAGGCAGGGAAAACACCCCGCCTCAACTATTTTTATTGCAGAATAATAGCGAGAATTATTCGCCGAACCTTTCTAAAAGCTCCTCGCGGGAAGCGCTCAACAACAAACGAGTTAACTCTGGACGTGACAACTGCAACATTGGCTCGACTATTGCCGATAATTCCGAGTCCACCGAACCAAATCGAACGTTGAAAAAGTTTTCAACCATTTCTCGTCGTTCCTCGCGCTGGCCTTGCTCCAAGGTATCCTCGCGCCAACGTAAATAAACTGGTGATAGTTTCATAAGTAACTCCCGGTCATCTTCTGTTATATTGTCGCTCGTTTCTATGGTGACGTGCCAGCTTGCTAAAAGCTCGCCTAAATTTTGCCGCAAGGGATTGCCTTTTGGCAGGGCCTCCAATTCGGCGATCGCCTGCTCCTGGGTCTTGCCTTTCCCTAAACCCTCAACCAGAGAGTGTCTGGGTTGACGGGCAATTGGTTAATCGCAACTAAGGCGCAATTTTGGCCCTCGGGTAAAAAATAAACTCCGGCTGGCCATTGGCCCTTTGAGTCTTGTTTTGCCTCAAAACGCTTGACGAGCTTGGCCGAACAGGAAGGGCATAAAATCCATAAAAACGGCCATTCGGCTTCTGTATAGGCGGTCCCTTCCCGTCGGGCTCGCCGTCCTTGCCTGTTAATAACAAAGTTTAGCTTACTCTGACAGTTGAGGACTTCTAGCCGACTGGGTTGGTTGCGAAATGGCTCGTATAGGGAGGCAGTGGCCGCCATTTGGCCTAACAGTCCTAAGGTTTTAGGATTGGTGGGCGGTGGCGAGGTGGGCACAAAGTACACATCTATTTCCCGAACTTCGCTGGCCACTTCCCGAGCGGTTTCTACTTGGCCCAGTAGGCTTAATAGTTCCTCCAGATATTCTTTAGCAAATTGGTCGTGGGGCTTTCTTGTCATAGTGTAGAACTGGCATCTTGCCTGTTAATCGCTTTGCTGATATTGTATCATCTTGCCTGTTAATCGCTTTGCTGATATTGTATCATCAATTAAAAAAAATTAGAGATAATAGGCTAATTAAAAAAAACAGAGATAATAGGCCAATTAAAAAAAATTAGAGATAATAGGCCAATTAAAAAAATTAGAGATAATAGGCCAATTAAAAAAAATTAGAGATAATAGGCCAACTTCTACGGGGAAACAGATAACAAAAGTATCGAGTTGTTAGGTGGAGGTTGGCAGAGCCCGGGCCACAATTTTCTGTTGGGTTGCGTTTCGCGGATCCAGACTTACGATGCTGTTGGGTTGCGTTTCACTTCACCCAACCTACGATGAGGGGCTGTCTGTTGGGTGGAGGTTCGCGGAGCCCAACCTACGATGAGGGGCTGTCTGTTGGGTGGAGGTTCGCGGAGCCCGAGCTACGATGACTTCCCATTAACAATTGGCAATTGACAATTGACAGTTGACAAAAATCAAAAAAAATCCCTTGGCCAGAAGGGGAAAAATTGGGCTATAATCTAAATCTAAGCGTTAAAAATCGAAATTTAATAGGAATTAATTCATGGCAGTATTGCTAGCGATCGCAGTCTTAGGCGTTTTAATCGTAGTCCACGAAGCGGGCCATTTCCTAGCTGCCCGACTCCAAAACATCCACGTTAACCGCTTTTCCATCGGTTTCGGTCCGATTATTTGGAAATACCAAGGGCCAAAAACCGAATATGCCCTCCGAGGATTTCCTCTGGGAGGCTTTGTCGGTTTCCCCGACGACGACCCAGATAGCAATATCCCCCTAGACGACCCCGACCTCATGCGCAACCGCCCCATATTGGATCGGGCGATCGTCATCAGCGCGGGAGTCATCGCCAACCTAATTTTTGCCTACTTCCTCTTAGTGGCGCAGGTAGGTATAGTCGGCGTGCCACAATTCAACTATCAACCGGGAGTGCGAGTTCCCGCAGTGGAACCTACCCTAAGTTCCGCCGCCGCTAAGGCAGGCATTCAAGGGGGCGATGTCATTTTAGCAGTTGACGGTCAACCCCTGGATGCTTCCAAAACTGCGATAACCTCTTTAGTCAAAACTATCCAAGACAGTCCCAAGGAACCCTTAAAAATGGAAATCCTCCGGGACGGGCAAAAAGTCTCGGTGGAAGTTACCCCAGAACTTGGAGGCGATGGCAAAGGTCGCATCGGCGTGCAGCTAACTCCCAACGGCGAAGAAGTGCGACACCGCGCTAAAAACATTGTCGAGGCTTTTACTTCTGGCGCTTCCGAGTTCCAACGACTAATAGACCTAACCCTTAAAGGTTTCGGACAACTGATTTATAACTTCGGCGAAACCGCAGGGCAAATTTCCGGACCGGTCAAAATTGTAGATATCGGCGCCAAAATTGCTAGCGATAATGTTGGGAACCTCTTCCCCTTTGCGGCGATTATTAGTATAAATTTGGCGATTATTAATATCTTGCCCCTGCCCGCTTTAGACGGCGGACAGTTAGCTTTTCTCTTGGTGGAAGGGTTGCGCGGCAAACCTCTGCCGACTAGGATTCAAGAAAATGTGATGCAGACCGGTTTGGTGTTATTGCTCGGTTTGGGTATTTTCTTGGTGATTCGCGATACCGCTAATTTGGATGTGGTGCGATCGCTCTTCCAGCAGTAGTAAGGAAAAGTGTGGGGAGTGTGGGAGGGGTGGGAGGTGTGGGAGGAAAAGAAGGTGTGGGGGGAAAGGTAACTCCCCACACTCCCCACACTCCCCACACTACCCACACTCCCCACACTTTCTATTCCCCATTCCCCATTCCCTATTCCCCATTCCCTAATATGACAGCAACTCGTAAACTATCAGCGCCAAAACAGCGGGCCTTAGAAATTCTAGTTCGCCTCCAACGCGCTTATCCCGATGCTACCTGCACTCTCAATTACAAAACGACCGTACAATTGTTAGTGGCAACTATGCTCTCCGCCCAATGTACGGACGAGCGAGTTAATAAAGTTACTCCCGCCCTCTTCAAGCGGTTTCCCGATGCAGGGGCGATCGCCAACGCCGACTTGGAAGAGTTAGAAAACCTCATCCGTTCTACCGGTTTCTATCGCAACAAGGCAAAAAATATCAAGGCTGCTTGTACTTCCCTAGTCGAACACTACCAGGGCAAGGTACCGCAAATGATGGAACAACTGGTAGGGTTGCCGGGGGTGGCGCGGAAGACAGCTAATGTAGTTTTAGCTCATGGTTTCGGCATCAATATGGGGGTGACGGTGGATACTCACGTTAAGCGACTCAGCCAGCGTTTGGGTTTGACGGAACATAACGATCCGGTTCGCATCGAACGAGATTTGATGAAATTGATACCCCAACCGGATTGGGAAAATTGGTCTATTCGGTTGATATATCACGGTAGGGAGGTTTGTAAGGCGAGGAAACCGGAATGCGATCGCTGTTTTTTGGCGGAGCTGTG
This sequence comes from uncultured bacterium, assembly GCA_964619285.1. GTDB lineage: Bacteria > Cyanobacteriota > Cyanobacteriia > Cyanobacteriales > Microcoleaceae > CALKCV01. Next base: position 45,973 of record CAZUCT010000014.1, read on the forward strand.
TCCGTCTGTTGGTTTGGAGTCTAAGTAAGTAGGTAGGCAAAAATATTTGCAGAAAATTTTCCCCGTAGAACGCGGCTATTGCCTGTTCGGTGTCTAATTAATTTGGCACTCCTACTTAATTGTTAATAGAAGAAAACCAAGAACTTGACGCAAGCAGACTAATTGCGTTCTTGCGTTCTTGTTAATGGTAAAGCAATAAATAAGCGGAGTTACAAAATCTTCTATTTTTGCTGCATATTCGATGCTCCCGATTTAACTCTATTTTTACGGGAAGCTGGATATCTTCCTTTTGTTTTTCCGAACTCGCCCAAGGAATCATGGCCATGTTAAGTTCGGTGACGGGTTTTTCGGCATTGCTAGATGGCAAACTGTCGTTGCTTTGGGAGCTGCCAGGAGCGGGATTTTCGCTGCAGGAAGAAAATACTACCCCTAGCAAGAGAGCGATCGCCACCAAACCAAACTGCTTAAGTAGGAGTGCAAAATTAATTAGACACCGAACAGGCAATAGCCGCGTTCTACGGGGAAAATTTTCTGCAAATATTTTTGCCTACCTGCTTAACAATACTCATGCCCGTTGTACCTCATAAGTTGAAAGTCAAAGAGTCAAAGGCGGGCCATAACAAATTTAGCCCCGTTTTTTTGCTTTTTCCGATACAATAGCAAGTGGAAAATTTTATTGAGGGATACCAAAATAGTTCATGGCTAGAAAAAGCTTAATCGAGCGCGAGAAAAAACGCGCACGGCTCGTGGCCAAGTATGCTGACAAGCGCGAAGAACTTTTAGAGCAGTTTAGGAGCGCCACTTCTCAGGCCGAAAGACTGGAAATTCACCGCCAAATTCAACGGTTGCCTCGCAATAGCGCCCCCACTCGCCGACGGAACCGCTGCTGGTTAAGCGGGCGTCCGAGAGGTTATTATCGCGACTTTGGACTGTCTCGTAATACCATTCGAGAAATGGCCCACGAAGGTCTCCTGCCTGGAGTTGTTAAGTCGAGCTGGTAAGTTTGTAGTAATCGCTTTAGCGATAAAAGTGAACTTTTTTAAATCGCTCAAGCGATTACTACTAACTAAAACATCGCTAAAGCGATTACTACTAACTAAAACATCGCTCAAGCGATTACTACTAACTAAAACATCGCTC
>CAZUCT010000015.1:0-47022 GCA_964619285.1 uncultured bacterium
CTCCAAAAATCACCATAGTGAGCCTTTAATATTAAGGGTTTCATCATCTTTTCTGTTCGGTGTCTAATTAATTTTGCACTCCTACTTAACAGCTAACAATTAAGCGGATAACAGGCAATAGCCGCGTTCTACCCTAGTCGATGATTTTGTTCTAATTCCATACTAAACAGGCAATAGCCGCGTTCTACCCTAGTCGATGATTTTGTTCTAATTCCATACTAGGGTCGTCGGATTTATCTCTAGGAACTAGAATACTACTAGCTTTGGCGGGTAAGACTGCTTGAATGGTTTTGAGAAAACGATTGGGTTGGGTTTTTCCATTTAACTTGCGACGATCTTTGACCTTTTTCGCTAAGTGGCGCATCACCGATAAATCTAATTCGTCTATGAAATGGTCCGCAATTCTTTCTCCCATTAAGTCGACCGCTTCGGCATATTGTTCCGTCAGCATCTCGATCGCTTCATAAGCATCATCAGTTATGTCAGCATTATTGCTCTCCTCAGCCACTTCTTCCCTGGGTACATCCCTCGTTAAAAACTCATTGGCGGGAGCATCTATCGTACTTCTATCTTCCTTTATCTTTGCCTCTCTCGGTTCGCTGCTCGATAAAGGTTCGTTATGGGAACGATTTTTCCGCCTTCGTTCGAGCATACTTTTATAATCCTCCATACTCATTGCTAAGTTATGAATATGGTGGTGAACGTGGTCGATGACATCCACTTGCGTAGGAGTATATAAATCTCTGTTGCTATCTATATCGTGCAATCGCGTCCACGATCGCAAAGTTGCCTCGTCTTTTAGCTGATATCGTTCCATCAATTGAGCGGTAGTCAGATCGGTTTCGGGTGTGGGCTTGAAATCAGACATTGGTAGTTCCTGTTATCGAAGTTAATTTTCGCTTCTTAGCGGCCTTTTGGACAAAAGCCTCTAGCCGGAAGCTATGGCCATTGTCTTTGGGAATCTAAGGAGCTCGAGTCGATTATAAAAGCGATCGCGCCCTCTAAAAAATTTTTCCTTATTGGGACATCGCTGCTCTTTGAATATGATGGAGGCAGACAGTAACATCTGCTCGGGATAGATTAAAACTTGCTAAAATTCCCGATACCTGTCTATAATTAACAACAAAAGTCCTGCTTTTAAATAGAGTTTCGCCATGCCTGTTTACGATTATTTCTGTCCTACTAATAATAAAAAACTCGAAGTTTTCCACAGTATTAAAGATGAAGTAAAAACCTGGGGCAAACTTTGCGAATTAGCTAAATGCGATTTAGGCAACACTCCCGCAGATGCGCCAGTGCGCCGAATGGTTAGCGCCCCGAGAATAATTGTAGAAACTGGAATTAGCGATTTAAAAAGTCATGGATTTAGTAAGTTGGTCAAACGAGACCAAGGAGTTTATGAAAATGTGACCGCCACCGACGATGAAAGTCGAATTGTCAATATAGGCGATCGCAACACCTACCCCAATTTAAAAGAAAAATTAGGAGATTAAATCGCTTTTTGTTAATTGCTAATTGTTAATTGCTAATTGTTAATTGCCTGTCTATCATTAGCAATTAGCGATTTTCTATCTCAATCATCTTTTTCTGCCCCTGCCAAAAACTCGCGCAAGCGTAATAAAGTCACAGTTTGACCTAAATTAAGAGGTAAAGCCGACACGCCCTCAAGCCGAGATTGTATCCAGCCATCGCCCCAGTACCACTCGTGGAAGCCGTCGATACCTTTACTTAATAACAATCTCAAACAATTGGGCTCGGCCACGTCAACATAATGTTGAATTTCTACAGGGCCAAGCCAGCTAGTAAATTTGAGGCCAGCTTCCAATTGTTCGGGAAGTCCGGGAGAAAAACGTTCTGGCCATAGCCACTTTTGTAATTTGGCCGGACGCAACAAACTTTCCCTCAGAGAGGCTTCCGATGCCTCAATTTCGATTCTTAAATGGCTTTTTTGAAAAATACCTAACATATTTTTAATTGCTAATTGCTAATTGCTAATTGCTAATTGCTAATTGCTAATTGGGAATTGGGAATTGGGAAGATAAGGGACTTGTAATTTAATAAGATACCGATGTTGGGTGGAGGTTCGCGCGCGCCCAACCTACAAGAGACTAATTGGGAATTTAGAATTTAGAATTGGGAAGATAACAGGCAGGCTCCCTGTTCTACGAGATAAAAAACTAGAATAGAAAAGAGAATATTAAGAAATGTAAGGATTGTAATGGCAGACCAATTAATTAGGGCCACCGCAGCCGATGGAGGAATTCGCGCAGTGGGTGTAATTACTACCCGCTTAACAGAAGAGGCAAAACGCCGACATAAACTGTCTTGGGTAGCCACTGCGGCCTTGGGTAGGACGATGGCGGCGGGATTGTTGCTAGCCTCTAGCATGAAGACCCCCGAATCCAGGGTCAACATTCGCATCCAGGGAAACGGCCCCTTGGGAGGGGTAATGGCGGACGCGGGACTAGATGGAACGGTCCGGGGTTATGTGGATAATCCTAACATCGAGCTGGCTCCCAATGCTAAGGGCAAATTGGATGTAGGTGGAGCAGTAGGTCGAGATGGGTTTGTTTATGTGGTGCGCGATGTCGGTTATGGATATCCCTATTCTAGTACGGTAGAATTAGTCTCTGGAGAAATTGGGGACGATATCAGTCATTATCTGGTGACTTCCGAGCAGACTCCTTCTGCTTTGGTTTTAGGAGTTTTTGTGGATGCTAGCGGGGTACAAGCTGCAGGAGGACTGTTGTTACAGGTAATGCCGAAGGCTGCCAGGGATGAGGAATTGGTTAAAACTCTCGAATCGAGAATCGCTCATCTGTCCGGGTTTACTCCTTTATTGCGCGCTGGCAAGACTTTGCCCAAAATTTTTCAAGAACTGTTGGGAGATATGGGATTAAAGGTCTTGCCAGAACGCCAAATAGTCCGCTTTCACTGCGGTTGCAGTTTTAACCGCGTTTTGGGCGCTCTCAAAATGTTTGGGGTTGAAGAACTCAGCGATATGATTGAAAAAGATAATGGCGCGAAGGCCACTTGCGAATTTTGCGGGGAAATTTACCAGGCCACTAGCGACCACCTCAGGGAGTTAATTGATGAGTTGCAAGGACCGGCAGCAGAGATACCTGTGGGACAATTGCGGCGATCGTCTCGTTAATTAGGGACTTGTGCAAAAATAAACTACCAGTCTCTTGTAGGTTGGGTGTCGCGAACCTCCACCCAACATCGGTATCTTATTAAATTACAAGTCCCTTATCGTGCATTCTTGAAGCCAACTAAACAGTTAGGAGTCGCGCAAAAATAAACTACCAGATGAAGGAAAATCGTAGGTTGGGCTCCTGTGAAACGCAACCCAACAAGTCGGTACCTTATTACTACGCAAGTCCTTATTGCTTTTTGGGAATAGGGAATTTCCCCATTCCCCATTCCCCTTTGCAGAAAACTGTTATAACCTTTATTAATTAAACAAGATACATGGCCAAAAAACACAAGAAATGGCCAAAAATGCCAGAACGGGGGCATCTCAAGGTTCTTTTCAATCAATTAAATAGCTCGCGGTTAGGGTGACTGGAAGCTTATGAATGAAAAAAATAAAATAATTAAGCATTGGCATAACTCCCAGGACGATCGATGGCAAGATATCCAATCTGTCGCCAAACCGATTCCGGATCGCCGCAAAAACCGCGCCGAAAGACTGCGAGCTCTTAAAGCTAGAAATAATCCTGTAATGATGCAAGATCGATCCGCAAGAAAGCCGCCCAAAAAAGCAGAAAATCCTCCCCGGCCTCCCTTGGAAAGGGGGGGGCTTAAAGAAAATACCCCCCGGCCCACCCAAGAAATGGCCTTAAAACAAAAAAGGCCACTGACTAATGAAGGACGACAAGCTAGGGGGTGGGGCTGGCCTCTATACTGGCTGTTTTGGATGTTGACCATCGCCCTCATCCCTGGAGGTGCGGGATTAACTGCTCTCCATGAATTAATCCGTCTGCCCTCGCGCCATGATTGCTCGGAGTTATATTTACCTCTGACTTCTGCTGCGAAACGTTTGTACTGTGCTGAAGTAAAGGCATCTTCTCAAAGTATCCCAGGTTTGTTGGAGGCGATCGCTTTGGTTAACGCTCTACCACAAGATAACCCCCTGCGCTCCCAGGCAAACAGTCAGATAGAAAAATGGTCTGAGAAGATACTCTCAATGGGAGAACTGGCTTTTCAAGATGGCAATTTAGAAAAGGCGATCGCTACGGCCAGACAAGTTCCATCAAACGTTCCTGCTTATCCTTTGGTAGAAAGTAGAGTGCAAAAGTGGGAAAGTATCTGGAACAAAGCTGAAGAAACTTATAAAAAAGCCGAGCAGAATCTACGCAACGAACGCTGGCATGATGCCTATCTTGAAGCAACTCGCTTGCTGTCGGTTCCTAATAGCTACTGGGAAAATACTAAATATGTAGAACTTACCGATCGCATTCGTCAAGCTCGCCAGGATGGGAAAAGGTTGAACCAGGCAAGGGATGTGGGAGACAAAGGAGGATTCGAGAATCTGGCCGAGGCGATCGAACTGGCAGGTGAAATAGAGCAAAACAGTTATCTTTACCAAGCAGCACAAAAGCTTATTGTTGACTTTGGTAACGAAATCTTAGATTTAGCTTTGGCAAAACTGGATGAGGGAAAATGGCAAGAAACCATAAGAATGGTAAGTAGCGTTCCCCCAACAGAAAGCTTGCAGAAAACGGCGGAGGATTTGGTGGCATTGGCACGAGCCCATTCTCCTGCAGAACTGGGAACGGTGGGAAGTATCGAAGATGCTATCCGTCGAGCTAAAGAGATAAACTCCCAACGTCCGCTCTATAGCAGGGCACAAGCGTTAATTAATCGCTGGGAACGAGAAATAGGCGATGTCAGTGCTATAGAGGAAAGCGAAAAATTGGCAAGAGGAGGTAGGGTAAACGACTTCCAAGCAGCGATCGCTAAGTTGCGTACTATTCCGGCTTCCAATCCCAGAGCCTTAGAAGCAAAGGGTTTAATCGCCCGGTGGACTAACGATATCGAGGAAATAGAAGATGCTCCTCTGTTGGAAAAGGCAGACCGACTGGCGAGTTTTGGCGATGTGAAGTCTCTGGAAGCGGCGATCGCTAGTGCGAGTCAGGTAGGTCAAGGCAGGGTTCTTTATCCAGATGCCCAAAGAAGAATCCAAAATTGGACGGAGAGAATCGAACGATATCAAGACCAACCGCTACTGGATAAGGCACAGCAGCTTGCATTCTCGGGTAAGTTGGATGAAGCGATCGCTCTTTTAGAAACTATTAAACCTGGAAGACTTCTCTATAACGAAGCTCGAACCAAAATCAGCGCTTGGTCTAGGGATCTGGAAGCAGAAAGAACTTTAGAAAATGCTCGGATAGCCGCAAGAGGGGGAACTCCAGATGCTTATATTACGGCGATTATGTTAGCAAATCAAGTTCCTATTTATAATCCTAGCCGCCAGCTAGCCGATTTAGTAATTAGCGAATGGAGCCAACAAATTTTAGTGCTGGCAATGGACGCGGCTAATCGCGATCTGCAAAGGGCGATCGAGATTGCTAACCGCGTTCCTTATGGCACTAGCGCTTATACTGCCGCCCAAGCGCAAATTCAAACTTGGCGAAGTTTACTCGCTCCTCCCCCAAGAGAAGATTACCAGGAGCGAAAACGAGAAGAACCTTCTTTTAGCTATCCCTTTTTAGAATAGAGAAGATAAACTAATGGCTAATAGCTAATGGCTAATATAGCAGTTTCATTTAAAATCGTCCGTTCGCTTTTCATCCATGGGCCTAAATTGACATGGCTTTCAAGCTCTCGTCCTTCTTTCGTAATTTTTTAGAAAGGAAAAGGGTCGTTCGAGTTGGAGCGGATCGGATATTTTTTAATAAGTAGGTAGGCAAAAATATTTGCAGAAAATTTTCCCCGTAGAACGCGGCTATTGCCTGTTCGGTATGTAATTAATTTTGCACGACTACTTATTAGCTTGAAAAACATTGGCAATGGGGGCCTTAGTATCTCAGAAACCCGGCTTTCTCAACTACAAAAAACCGGGTTTCTAGTGGCAGTGCCCTTATTCTTTTTCCTTCTCCACTTTCCGAGTCAACTGGGAATCATCCTCCGACTTCTCGGAAGCCTTAGTCAGCTCGAACGCTGGCGGCACTAAATCGGGAATGGGTACCTCAAACCCGGGGGGCAAAGGCGGCAGTTGCGGTTTACCCGCCAGATCCTTAGTTTGCTTGCTTAACTCTTCCAAACTAATCTCCGGCGCTGCTGGCACTTCCTTAATCTTCAATGCTGCCATCAAACTCGCCATCGCCGCTTCGATCTGACTGTCGGGGTTGCGCGTTACCCAACCATCTTTAGTTCGCTCCCGCAATTCAAAGTGCAAGTGAGGACCTGTAGATCTGCCGGTGCTGCCGACGCGCCCGATAACTTCTCCTTGTTGCACGAACTCCCCGGGTTTAACAAACATTTCCGATAAGTGACCGTAGAGAGTTTCTAAACCTTTGTGTTGGTGTTCGATCGCCACTGTCACCCCGTAACCGCCCAACCAGTCGGCGATCGTAACGTGACCGGCATAAGCTGCAACCACCGGCGTTCCCATCTCTGCTCCCAAATCAGTACCGGTGTGGAATTTCTGATATCCTAAAATTGGGTGAGTCCGCCAACCAAATAAGGAAGTTATCGGCGCTGGCAGGGATAGGGGGAACAGCAATTTTTTATCGCCGTTGCCGCGTGCTGCGGGCGGTCGCATGGTCCGGTTGTAGTAAGCCAAACCCGACTCGCTCATCGGGTTAATCTCAAACAAACCTCCCAGTTGTGCGGGCAACACGCTCGCTACTTGTACTTCTTCTTGCTGGTAGTTATAACCGCTACCGTAATTTGAACCGGAGTAATAGCTATCGTTGTACGACGAGTTCGAGTAATAGCTGCTATCGTTGTACGAAGAGTTAGAATAATAGCTGCTATCGTTGTACGAAGAGTTAGAGTGATAGCTGCTATCGTTATACGACGGGTTAGAGTGATAGCTGCTATCGTTATACGACGAGTTAGAATAATAGCTGCTATCGCTGTAGGACGAGTTGGAGCTATAGCTGGGAGAATACTCCGAATAACTGCTTGCCGTTTGAGCCGGAGCGCTCCAATTATTCTCTGTGGGAGCGCTCCAGTTATTTTGAGTCGGGGCGCTCCAATTATCTCGGGCGACGTAGGCAGGCTCGGCGCGATCGCAAATACTACCTACTATTCCTTGCCCCGTTTGCCATACCGCCTCGCACCCGCTAGAACGTTCTGAAAATACTACCGTACTCGGAGCTTCATAACTATCGGTCGCGCCAATCTGATAATCGCTGCTGTTGTCTATATAATTGTTAGCACCGCTGTAATAAGTATTAGCTGGTTTTCCTTTTTTCTTGAGATTTAGAGCCGTCGGCGGAGCTACATATAAATCATCGGGAAGAAAGCTAGGTGGTTCTTCTAGTGGGGGAAGTTCGGGTAATTCTACCACCGGTTCTTGATAACTCGGTGCCGGTTGAGAATAATAAGGCTCGGGTTCCCAGTAAGGCTCCGGTGCCGGCTGAGAATAATAATCCGGTTCTTGATAATAATAAGGTTCCGGTTCCCAGTAAGGCTCCGGTGCCGGCTGAGAATAATAATCCGGTTCTTGGTAATAATAAGGTTCCGGTTCCCAATAAGGCTGCGGGGCAGGTTGAGAATAATAAGGCTCCGGTGCCGGCTGGGAATAATAATCCGGTTCTTGGTAATAATAAGGTTCCGGTGCCGGCTGAGAATAATAATCCGGTTCTTGGTAATAATAGGTTTCCGGTTCCCAACTCGGTTCTACATAAGCAGACTGCGGTGGGGGTGCGTAATAATCTGCCGGGGCAGGTTCGTAAGCAGGTTCGTAATCGTAAACTTCTATTTCTAAGATTTGCTGTGCTGCGGCCATGCCTCTACTGAGAAGGCTCAGAGTTGCCAGACAGCAACCTACTTTTAACAGGAGGTTAGTTGCGGGGCGATCGCTACGTTGCGGGGCGATCGCGAAGCGTTGCGGATGCAACATCGCTTTTCGAGTTAATTGATTCTCTTGATGAGGAGTTCCCATGATTTTTTCCAACAATAAAGCTTTTTCTCTCCGAGCCGTTCTACCTTACAGACAAGATGCCCGTTCTACGCTTCGGTATCATAACCCAGACTAATTGTACCTAGTTTCAAAAAAATTTCGGTGGCAGATGGGAGCGAGTCGCTTTTGGAGGCCACCGCATCGGCAATGTTAAGTTTTACCCGTAACTCGCCAGTGGCAGTCACGCCGACGATTTGACCGGAACGGCCATCGATTGAGATTTGGCGGCCTCTGGCACTTAGCAATTGGCAATATGACGACAATAAACAATCTATGCCTTCTTCTTTGAGTCGCCACAACCCTAACTCGGTTCCCTGTAAGACCATTGCCCCTAACATTTCCAGAGACAAACTTTGCCCTGTTGCTTCCTTGGCAAAGTAACTTTGTAAATTAATGCCTGTCTCCGGCACGGTGTTAGCCCAATTAAGGCCCACTCCAATAATTGCCTTGATAATTTGGCCTCGTTCCACCCTAGCTTCAGTAAGGATACCACCTAGTTTGCGATTTTGGAGGATTAAATCGTTCGGCCATTTTAGCGAAACGGGTATTTGGCGATCGCGCAAGGCCGTAGCGATGCCTAAGGCGCCAGACATAGTTAGTTGGGCGCTGTGGGAGATGGGAACGTCGTCCGCTATCGCCACTGACAAATAAAGTCCCCCAGGTTCCGATACCCAGTTTCGGCCCCATTGTCCCTTCCCTGCGGTTTGTTGGGTGGCAATAACAACTGTACCTGCGGGCGAGCCCTCGTCGATTAACTCCCAAAGAGTTTGATTTGTTGAGGGCAAACTCTCGAAAATATGGAGATTTTCCTCTATTTTGCTGTCTTTTTTGCTGTCTTTTAAAAAATTATCTAATCCTGCTTTTTCTCTCTGAATTTGTAGGGCGGCGATAAATTTTTCTCTGGCAAATTTTAGCATTAATCTATCTAAAAAATTGGAAATCAAATTAAAAAACAGGGTTTTTTCAAAAAACCTGGTTTCTAGGTTTGAAGTAAGGAAGAGAATTAAATTTATTTGGCTGTTTCCTTGTCTTTACCTAGCTTTTTTTCTAACCGGCGAAAGCTTCAGACATCATAAAAACTTTTCTAGCTTGGTCTTCCATGCTTTTACCCATCTCTAATAATTCTTTTAGAGTTTCTTCGTCTTCTAACCTTTCTACTAAAGCTTTAATTTCTGGATTCATTGGCAATTATTTTCATCTTATGCTAAGGAAGCAACTTACTTACAAACTGGACAATAATAACTCGCAAATTTCCCTAACCGCTCCTTGCCCTCCACATTTGTCCGTAACATAAATCGAAGCTTCTTGATTTTGTGGCATAGCATCGGCAACAGTTAACGGACAACCAACGGCTTTTAGTACGGGCAAATCTGTAAAATCGTCGCCAACGTAAGCTACTTCTGTTAGGGAGAAATTCAGGCGATCGCACAATTCTTTCATCGCCGTTAATTTATCTTCATTTCCCATATATAAATGTTCTATTCCCAGTTTTTTAGCCCGATTTCTAACTGCATTTGCCGTACTCACCGTAATAATTGCCACCTCAATTCCCGCCTGCATAACTAACTTAATTCCCAGTCCGTCTTTGACGTTAAATTTTTTCAACTCTTCGCCTGTTTCCGTATAATAAAGACCGCCATCGGTCAGCACGCCATCGACATCCAAAGTTAACAATTTAACTTTCGATAAAATACTTTTTAATTCTGGTTCGGGAATTTTATTCATCTAATTGTAACTCGTTAATTTTCAGCATTTCACCCCTCAAAGTTTGACGCACCACAACTTTTAAATTAGCTGGGCAATGGGGGCATTCAAGTTTAACAGTTCCTTCCATCCATTCGTAATCGCCTCCAGTGGGAGGTAAAGAAAAAGAAAGGGATAAAGGAGGCAATTCAAAATCCTTTTTACAAGCAGGACACTTTCTTTTTTCCACAATTTTAAATTTTGGCAATGAGGAATAAACGATCCCGTAAAACAGGCATCTTGCCTGTTATCAATTATTAATTATTAATTAGCCAAACCCTCGCGAATAATCAAAATTTGTTTGAGAATAGCTTCCAAATTAGCCAGAGGTACCATATTGGGGCCGTCGCTAAGAGCAACTTCGGGGTTTTCGTGAACCTCCATAAACAAAGCATCGATACCAATAGCCGTAGCGGCCCTGGCCAAATAGGGCACAAATTCTCGCTGGCCGCCGCTTTTATTGCCCTGACCTCCGGGCATTTGGACGCTGTGAGTAGCATCGAACACCACCGGATAGCCAAAAGCTCGCATCTGGGGGAGAGAGCGAAAATCCACAACCAGGGTATTGTAACCAAAAGACGTGCCTCGTTCGGTCAGCAAAATATTTTTCGCCCCGCCCATTTCCAACTTTTGCACCACATTTTTCATGTCCCAGGGCGCGAGAAACTGACCTTTTTTAACGTTAATGGCCCTACCAGTGGCCGCCGCTGCCAGAAGCAAGTCAGTTTGGCGGCAGAGGAAGGCCGGAATTTGGAGGATATCGACGACTTCGGCAACGATGGCCGCTTGGATGCTTTCGTGTATGTCCGTCAGAACTGGAACTCCCACCTTTTCCTTAATTTTTTGGAAAGTTGCCAAACCTTCCTCCAGACTGGGACCGCGAAAAGAATTAATCGAAGTGCGGTTAGCTTTATCGAAAGAAGATTTAAAAATATAAGATATCTTGAGGCGATCGCATATTTTCTTAATCTCCTCGGCCATCTTCAGAGCAAAATCCTCTGACTCGATGACGCAAGGCCCGCTAATAAGAGCTAGGGGCTGACCGTCCCCTACGAAAAGTTGGTCGGCGATTTGAGCGTTAACCATAGTTAAATTAGTTGAAAAGTTAGCAATTTGTCATGATGTCCCACCAACAACCAGTCGATCGTAAGATTACCTGGGACTGGCAGTCTTGGGAAGGTTTGTCTTACCTTACTTGCAGTTTACTCGAAAAATGGCCTCACGGTTTTTTTACTCGACAGTTTTCCCCCCAAGGGCCTCTAAAATTAGTAGAAATACTCGGGCCTAAGGTTCCAGTTTACCGACTCAAGCAGCTCCACGGCAATACCGTATTAAAAACCACAGAAGCCCTTAGAGTTGCCAACGGCGACTCCCCAGAAGGAACCTATCCTCAGGCAGATGGTCTTTTGACAGAAAAAACAGGAGAATCAGTCTGGGTTTGTAGCGCCGACTGCGTACCCGTTCTTATAGCCGATGTCGAAACAGGGCGCGTGGGGGCCGTTCATGCAGGCTGGCGCGGGACTGCTGCTAAAATTGTTCCAGAGGCGATCGCTCGTTTTCGTTCGAGGGGCAGCGAGCTCTCAAATCTACGGGTGGCGATGGGGCCAGCTATTTCTGGAGAAGTCTATCAAGTTTCTGAAGAGGTGGCCGCTCAGGTGGGAGCTACTGTTACTCCCAACCATCTTCATAATTCTATTGAGAATATTCTCGACTGTTTACAGCAATTGCCAGATTCCCCAATTTTCTTCGATCCAGAACCGGGAAAAGTACGTTTGGATGTCCGCCGAGTGAATGTTTTACAATTAGAGGAATTAGGAATCGGTCCTTCCCAGGTAGCGATCGCTCCTTACTGCACTTACCAAGATAACTCTTACTTTTTTTCCTATCGGCGGCAACAACAAAAAAAAGTTCAATGGTCGGGAATTGTTAGCATCAATTGTTAATTGTTAACCGTTAACAGTTTGAAAACAGGCCAGAGCCGCGTTCTACGGCAATAGCCGCGTTCTACGGCCATAGCCGCGTTCTACGGCCATAGCCGCGTTCTACCCATCTTTAAAAATTTCCCCCAATCTCAAAAATAATATAATAAGATGAGCAATCAAAGTCACTATCAACAACTAGGTCTCAACGAAGATGCTTCCTTTGATGAAATTCAAGCAGCCCGAGACCGTTTGAAACAACAATACAGGGAAGACCAAAAAAGTTTACAAAACATTGAAGCAGCCTACGATGCTATTTTAATGGAGCGCTTGCGCTTGCGTCAAGAAGGCAAAATTAAAGTACCAGAAAGGATCCGTTTTCCCGAAAGAACTACTCAAGCTCCACCCCCAGTAGCTTCAGAATCAACTAATAAAATGCCGGGTTGGTTGGAAAGGCTAATCGATACTCCCAGTAGAGCAGATATTCTCTGGCCGGCGGGGGGATATTTAGCCCTAGCCGGTATTAGCATTTATGCCTCAAGTACCAGCGTTTTGCAACTAACTTTAGCTCTGGGAGTCGGCGGGTGTCTTTATTTTCTCAACCGCAAAGAAAATAAGTTTGGTCGTTCTGTTTTGTTAAGTGCGGGGGCTCTTATTGTCGGTTTATTACTAGGAGGAATTTTAGGTCCCCTAGCTCCAGCAACCGGTTTGAGTTTGGAGATATTTATTACCTTAGTAACCTTCCTCGTACTCTGGTTGGTAAGCGCTTTTCTAAGATAATTGCTAATTGCGAGCTGGCTAATTGCTAATTGCCAAAAAAAAACAATTAACGATTGACAATTAACAATTGACAAGTAGGGTGCGCGTCGCGCACCTTAATTTTTTTTCGGGATAATTATTCCCAATTCCCAATTCCCTATTCCCTATTCCCCATTCCCCATTCCGTATTTAAGACTTTTTAATCGTCCAAAAAGGAAACTGTTGAAAAGGTTCCAAACTCACGCCAGTAATATTATCCCTGGCAAAGACATAATCCTTATCCAACCAGAGAGGAATATAGGGCACATCTTCACCTAAAATCTTTTGAATTTCTGTCAAAACAGCTTGGCGAGCTTCTGGGTTTTGTTCTTGTCGCTGGCGATCGATTAACTCGTTCATTTTTTCGCTGTAATAAAAGGAACCTTGAAACTGAGTAGCCCCTTGTTTGCATCCAGTTTGAGGAGAACCGTCAGTGCAATATAAAAAGGGATGAACGTAATTATCGGGGTCGAAAAAGTCTCCGTACCAATCTAACAGAAAAGTAGGATAAACTCCTTCCTCTAAATTTTTAAAAGCGGTTGTTGATTCGACGCTATTTAATTCTAATTCCATTAAACCGTCTAATTCTTGTTCGGCGATCGCCTTCATGGTACTAGCTATTAAACTGCGTTTAGTCGAATTTGAAGCGTGCCAAAGTTCGATAGTGGCGGGATTATCTGCCGAATATCCTGCTTTTTGTAAAAGTTCTTTAGCTAATTCAGCATTCCCGTCTCCATAGTTTTCTTGAAACACCGGTTGATAGCTGCTAAAATTGGTCGGAATTAAACTATAAAGGGGTTCTGCTTGCCCTAATAAAACCCGCTGGTTTAACAGCGCCCTGTCGATAATAGCTGCTAATGCTTGTCGGACTTCTGGTTGATTTAAAGGTTCCGAATTAACGTTTAAGACAATATAATTAACAGCTTTACCGTCTGCTTTGATAGTTTGCCAATTTTCCTTATCTGATTCTGCTTCTAAACTTTTAATTTGCTCCGGATCCATAGACAAATAAGCAACATCTATAGCTCCAGTACGAAAAGCATTATAGAGATTAGAAGAACTAGAAAAAATCTGTATGTCGATACCTTGATTGGCAGGTTTTTCTCCCCAATATTCATCGAAGGCATCCAAACGCAAAAAATCGGGTCCGTACTTTGCTAATTTGTAAGGTCCGGTGCCGATAAAAGTATCCGGTTGAAATTGTCCTTCGCCAATTTTATAAGAGTTAGGAGAAACAGCACAAAGACCGGAAAATGCTAGGAGTGGAGTAAAGGCAGCAAAGGGTTTTTTGAGTTGAATTGTAAGTTCGTATTCTCTGGTGGGCTCTACTGATTCTACGATGTCGGCTAATAAAGAAGAAGGGGAGCCTTTGTTTTCGATAAATCGTTGCAAGGAAAAGGCCATTGTTTCCGCGTTGAAGGGAGTGCCGTCGTGGAAAACTACGTCTTGGCGGAGAGAGATGATGTAGGTTAGGCCGTCGGGGGTGACTACAGGCATTTGTGCTGCCAGTTGGGGCACGATTTCGGTAGTGCCGAGTTTGTAACCGTAGAGGCGATCGCCCAAGTTATAAAGCAGGTTGCCAGAGATGACTTCGTAGGCATCGGCAGGATCGAGGGTACGCAGTTTTAGGGTTGTGCCGATGGCGATCCGATCTGGGTTGGTTGTCGAAGACATATCTGCCGATTGACCGCAGCTAATGGCCAGAAAACTACAGAGGCAGAAAAGACCGATAAATCGAGCGATCGACTGCCATCGATGGCCTAAAAAACTTGGCCTTATGTAGAGGGGCCGGTTGAAAAGGTGTTTTTTTAACATCTATAGAGGCTTGAAGGTTTCGGGTTGAGATTGTAGCAAAAGAAAGGTACTTAAGTAATTAACAATTAACAATTAACAATTAACAATGGTCAGAAACCACGTTTTTTGGTATTTCAGAAACCCGGTTTTTGAGAAAAACCGGGTTTCACAGGCCGGGGTTTCACAGGCCGGGGTTTCACAGGCCGGGGTTTCACAGGGGGGCTCTCTAGTGGGAAACTGGCTGTAGGAGGTTTTGAGTCTGCTGGCAAACTTTGCCGTTAAGATGCTGCTCCCTTCTCTTTTCCTCTGGAGGCAAAGATTTTAATTTTACAGGTATTTCGCAAATTTTGTTCCTTCCCCTAGCTTACTCTCGCACCATAATTCGCCTCGATGTTTTTCGGTAAGAATTTGATAGCTTATCGCCAGTCCTAAACCCGTACCTTTTCCTACTGGTTTGGTGGTAAAAAATGGGTCGAATAAGACGAGCTTTGAAAAGCGATCGCGATCGGGAAATTGTTACTTAATAGCTTCCCATGTTCGCGGGAAATCACGAGCAATAACTCCATAATTTTTAGTTAACTCGATCTTGGAGATGCACCCAGTGAATGTTAAGAAATTTTACAGTTTTTCTTTTGTTTATCGGCTTGTCTTTATAATACTCATCGTAGGAATTGTTTGACCTGTCTATGTCAAATTCAAAAGATTTACCAACAAAGTTGAGTTTAGAAGGTATTTATACCTGCCCTGTTTGCCGCTACGGTGAGATTTCTGCTTTGACTCTGATGGATGCTTTTGCCTGTAATTTCTGCCAACATATTTTGAGTGTCCAAATCGAACAACAGTCGGTGAAAATGGCAGATGTCTCATCCGGTCTTGGTTGGTATTGGAACGGTCGAAGCTGGCAAGCATCCAGTAACTCCGTACAAATAGGTTGGGAAGTTAAGCTAGCTTCTCTTGCTTTTGTATTATTACCTACAACTTTAATGGGGTTGGCAGCGTATATTTTTCCCCCCATACCGGGTAGCGCTTTTTCTTGGTTTCCTCTGGTTTGGACTGGTTTAACTTTTTTTTGTCATCTGGGAATTTTAGTCAGTATTTTTGTTGATTATTATCAGTTTCCTTTGGGTCTTTATTTAAGAGCAGTAGCCAGAAATACTTGGGGTCGTATTCTTCCCCAAAACCTATAATCGCTATTTGTCAATTGTTAATTGTAAAGGGGAATTGGTTGAAAACTGACTTGCTCCCAGAACCATAGAGCAATCCCAAACAGTTTATCGTAAATCAAAGAATAGATAAAAACTAAGAAAAATTCTCCCCAAACGCAATTCACTATTCCCAAAAAGCGATAACTGCGTGGTTTCCTTTAAAAGGCCAGATGCACTGGATACTGGTGCTTTTACTGAAACTGGAGCGCCATTTGTAAGGCAAGATACTGGACATTAGTCGGTAAAATGGTTTATAATTAAAAGAAGAACTAGATTCTTACCGATGGGGCAGTTAAATTATTGCCTTTGATTTATTATTGCTAGGATTGACTCCAAAGATTAGTTCCCACCAACTTTTACTTATCTGAGAAGTCACGCCTTCGCCTAGAATTGCTTTTGTCAATAATTAAAGGATAATGGCGCTGCCGTAAAGCAGCACATTTTTCAAAGGATTTGCTCCACAGGCTAATTTTTGCTAGTTATTCTGGTTCCCGATCTGTTCGAGGAATCTCAAATTGTTAATGGTAGCTCTATTTCCTGACTTTTTAGAAAAAGAGCTGGAAGTAAAATAAGAACTTTTCTTACTTCTAATTTTAGCTGTGGGTTTTGGAACCAAAGGTTTATGTACATTGTCTCTATCCCTGGAACTGCTTTTTTTAACAATATTGCTGCTGGGCGATGTTTATTTTCGTCCGGAGTGTGTCTAACCACTATGTCATAAGTTTTGCTATGAAACAACTATTTACTAATCCCAAATCTAATGGAAGTAGAAATGCAAAGGAACGGCAACCGCGTCCGTTTTTCTTAGCCTTGATGTTGACGGGGCTCTTAGCTTTTGAAGCATATCCTAATTTAACTAATAATGCAATTGCTGATGCAGAGGTTATTAATTCTCCGACATCAACACAGACAAAGAGCAAGGCTGCAGCTAATAAATTTTCTGTTATTGGTTTTCCCGAAACCAATAACGAAGAGTTGAAAATCTCGGCAAATGCAGCATATATCGAGGAAGAAGAACCCCCAAATAATATGGTTCTCATTAGCCAAAATTGGCTTGAGGAAGAACTTTCAAACTTAGAGAAGTTAAATCCAAATTTTAGGAAAGCTAATTCTGGAATTTTCGCTCAAAATACTGAGGAATTATCTCAATTACCCGCCGAAATAGCTGATGCAGTCCGCCAAGACTTGCAGCGCAAAATTGGCATTCCACCAACACAGGTTCGGGTAACAGAAGCAAAACGCCAGACTTGGCCTAATGCCTGTCTCGGACTTGCTAAAAGCGATGAGTTATGCGCCCAGATGTTGGTGGAAGGTTGGCGAATAGTGCTATCTGATGAAAGCGAACGTTGGGTTTATCGCACTGACGATCGCGGAAAGTTACTGCGCATGGAGCCATTAGCTCCCTCTACCAGCTTGCTGCCGAGGATGCCAGAGGAGGTTTTGTCAGATACTCTTTAAGTTCTGTAACATTTAGAGCTTGACAAAAGATTTGCCGATCGAAACTTGGGGAGGGAAGGGGATCGCGCTTTATCGAGGGATCCCCTTCCCTTTTTTTTGTTTTTTTAGGAATGGGGAATCCTGGGAATTAAGTTGTCTGATAGATAACATTTTTAATATCTCGCCGGCATTATGATAAGTAGGTAGGCAAAAATGTTTACATAAAATTATTTCTTATTCCCCCGTAGAACGCGGCTACTGCCTGTTCCGTATGTAATTAATTTTGCGCAGGTACTTAAAAGGAAATTAGCAACGATCCTGGCAATGGCAGGGGCTCGATTTTGGTTAAGGAAATTATTGGCAAAAATGTCTGGTATGAAAGAGCAAACTCCCACGGAGGAAAGGTTTTACTATTTCGCTTATGGTTCTTGTATGTGTCCGACAGACTTAAAGCGAACCTTGGGCGAAAATACTCATTCTTATGTGATTGGTCCGGCAATTCTTTATGGATATCGATTGGGCTTTTATCGTTTTTCAACTATTCGCAACTGCGGTGCCCTGGATGTGGTAAAAGATGAAAACTCTCAGGTAGAAGGGGTACTTTATTCTTTGCCGTGGCGGTTGAGCGCTCTCCTAGATGCAAGAGAAACGGTTAAATTCGATTCAGAAAAACAAATCCACTGCGGCGGTTATCGACCGGAAATGGTAGAAGTTTCTTGTAAAAATTCCCTTTATCGCCGGGTTCGTACTTATGTGGTTGTTGATAAATTGCCAGAAGAATTAGCCCCTAACGATTGGTATTTTAATGTGGTGATGCGCGGGGCGGTTACTTGCGGGCTCTCCGAAGAGTATTGCTGGAAATTATTCCACCACATGAACGATTTGCAGCGTCGAGAAGTTCGTTATTTGCGTTCTGCTTAGAGAAAACTCAGCTTTACTAACCGATGGCCATAATTGGGCCATCGGTTTTTTTTTGCCTTTGCAGTGGCGAGAGAAATGTTTGACAGAGAGCCCTTATGGATTAATAATGAAATCTAGAACTCGTAGTTTGTTTTTGTTTTAACAAGAGGAGAAGCACGTTGAAAAAGCTATTGTCAATCGTCTTATTGGGCGTAGCGCTGTTAACTTTTGGCCTACAACGCCCTGCCTTGGCCGCCGATCCCGCTCACGGTGCCCAAGTTTTCGCTGCTAACTGCAATGCCTGCCACTTAGGCGGTAAAAACGTGGTCATACCCACGAAAACTCTCCAAAGCTCTGCGCTGAGTCAATATCTTGACGGTTACAATGGCGATCCAGTAGCGGCCATCGCCAAACAAGTGACAAAAGGCAAGAGTGCTATGCCAGCTTTCTTAGGTCGTCTGAGTTCAACAGATATCCAAGATGTGGCCGCTTATGTAGCCCAACAAGCTGAAAAAGGCTGGTAATCCTCGCGACTGGGGTAACTCCATTACACGAAAAAAGCTCGGGAGTAAGGTCACGCCCCGCCTTTTCAAAGCGGGGCGGAAAAACGACGCGGCGACTTTAGTCGCCATGACTTGTTACAATTCAAAAGCAAGGGTAATGCCTGCATAAGGACACGATCCTAGTTCATGAGAGATGCCCGCCCTTCTTGGACCGTAAAAAGATTGTTCAAACTCCCCGGAGGGCAAGTAATCGCAGGACGCCCTCGCGTATAGAAGCGTTCGTGGCATTCCCTAGAAAGCAAAAAAAACAAAGCCGACTGAAGCAAAAGCAACTATTCTTAGAGGGTCGGTGGCAGAAATGCCAATTGATGCGACCCTTTCAGGCGCGACCTGGAGAATCTGCGTGGTTTTAACCCGCAGAGTGTCAAATTGCTAAAATTCGGATAACAATTTAGGTTAATTTCCCATCCAGGGGCAAAAGATAATGGTTAAAAAGTCTGGGTAAAAGCTTTTGATTTTTAGCCTAAGTCTTTTGCCCCTCGATTTTTGGTAATGGGTAATGGGTAATGGGTAATGGGTAATGGGTAATGGGGAATGGGTAATGGGGAATGGAGAATTGCTATAGCTTGTTTTAAGAGCTAAAAATGCGTAAGTTTTATCTGGTGTTGCTAGGGGCAATATTGTGGTGGGTGGCGAGTGGCTGTGGATTTCGGGTGTTAATTCCAGATTTGCTGCTAGTAAAAAAAGCGATCGCCCTAGAAATAACTCTCGACCAAAAACAGGTAAGCCAGCAACTATTTAGGTCTGAAACTGTGCCTGAATTTGACCTGGGGCGGGTGACTATTTCCGAAATCGAACCGATGACTATTCAAAACTTAGAATCCTATCGAATTAGAGGAACCTACGATTTAACTATAGAATTAACCAAGCAAAAATTGAAACAAAAACGAAATCCTTTCGAGGTATATTTGCAACGACAGCAACGAGGGCAAACCTGGCGTTTGGCGCGCCCGCAAATAGGGAGTAAAAATAGCGATTTGAAGTGGTTTACTTATTTAATTAGGTAAGATCGATTAACAACTAATAATTAACAACTCACAACTCACAACTCACAACTCACAACTCACAATTTACAATTTACCATGAAAGCTTATGTAAACTTTGGCGGTTTTACGGTAGGGCTTGTCATCCTTTTATTATTAGCTTACGCCCTTCTTGGATGGTTGCAGGTTCCGGCGGGTAATTTTCTCGATTGGGTAATTGGCGGTGCTACTTTTTGGTGGCTGTTGTTGATTGTCACGGTACCTTGGAATATTCATTTTGAAGCTAAAGAGGTGTTAGCAGAAGCTGCAGAATCTCGCCAAAAAAATATCCCAGTTGACTCAGAACAAGTTAAATATGTAAAAACTTTAGCCCGCAGCTCTTTAATAGCAGCTATTGTCTTGCATTTTCTCTCGGCAATAGGGCTTTATGTGTTGGCTTTTTTGGGTATTAGTGCCGTAGGTTACGTCGGTTCGGCGGCGGCTTTACTATTAACTATTCTGCGTCCTGCAGTGCGACTTTATCAATATTTAGCGGTGCGTTTGTCGGCTATCCGGCGGGAATTTATGCATCCACGGGAAGATATTGTGGAATTGCGGGGTCGGTTGGAGAGTTGGGAAATTATTGTAGAAGAAATCGAGGCAAAATTAAATCTTGAAAATCCTAATTCTTGGGTAGCAATGGAGGAACGCTATCGGGAGAAAACGGAAAAAGATTTAACTCGTTTGGCGACGGCGATCGAAGATTTGCGAGTTACCAATCAAGCGGAACATTTGCGGTTAGCGAGGGAGGCGCAAAATGCTATATCTCAATTAAGCGCAGATGGAGAATTTCTCGATCGCGTCCGAGAGATTATTCGCTTTTTTAAAGAAGCGTGATTGATACCAATTAAATGTCAAGCTGCACCTTAAGTAGGAGTGCAAAATTAATTAGACACCGAACAGACAAGATGTCTGTTCTACGGGGAAAATTTTCTGCAAATATTTTTGCCTACCTACTTATGAATGGGGAATTCTCCATTCCCCAAATCAGAAAAACGGCTAACTAACTCCGGCAAAAGTTGTAGGCATGGGTGCTTGGACGTTCGCGCCCAAACGAGCGCGATAAAGTTCTGCCAAACGTTGCTCGTGCAAAGATAAATTAGTTCCTATTTCTTCCAAGATTTCGGCAGTAGCGGGGTCTGTAATTTGCACGCACAAACCAGAAGAATCGACGACACCGGTTTGCAAATCCCCAAGGGCGCGGCGCATAATTTCTGGTTCGTCGCTATTAGATTGCAGCCAACTTTGCAAAGTCGCTAAAGCTTCGCCGCCCATTGCTTGCCAGGTCACTTCTTCGCCAAAATGCTTCAAGCGACTTTCTAACAGGGTAACGTGGCGCTGCTTGGTAGTCAGAATTTCGCGCAAAACTATCTGTAGTTCTGTGTCGGTGGCTCGTTTTTCGTATTCTTTAAAAGCAGCCGTAGTATATCGTTCCCCCATAATCGCCAAATTGAGGGCGTTAACGAGATCGCCTTTACTGGAACCGCCCCAGCTTTCGCCGAGTTTCCACCATTCATAACTGAAGTTGCTTGCTTCTGGGAGATTCGTTCCTTCGATGCTCAAAGCGAGACGGTTGAGAATGGTAGCGGTAAACATGGGCAGATCGCTAGGCTGCCGGGAAGTAATCAGGTTGCCATCGACTACCACTGGTTCGTTAATATAAGTAGCGCCGGCGTTTTGGATGTCTTTGCGAATGGCTTTAAAACCGGTTGCTTGTTTGTCGCGCAGTTGGTCTGCTTCGATTAATACTTGGGGGCCGCGACCAACTGCTGCGATGAGTTTGCCTTGAGCCATTGCATCCATAACCAGGCGCGCGGCATTGGGATTTCTGCGAATTTTGTCCGGTGCCGCGCCCCCAGGAATGAGAATGGCGTCGAAGTCTTCGGAACGGACTTCGGCGGCGGTGGCATCGGGGGCGATGGAAACTTTGCCCTTTTTGCCTTTGTATTCGTCGTTCATCCGGGTTCCCAGGATAATTGTAGTGGCTCCTGCTTGCTGCAGGGCGTTGTAGGGAAGTTGAAATTCTGAGTCTTCAAAGCTGTTTTCTAATAGTATGGCGACTCGTTTTTTCATGGCTTCGTTTCCAGAAGTCATAAGATTCCTCCTTTATTTAGGTTTGCGTTTATATTAGCTCGATTTTTAGATTTTCTGCCTACCACTACCTTAGAAAAATAAATGCCAGCTCGCATCTACCCACCGACATAAATCGGCGGGCAATGGTTGGCAAAAATCTTCCTATAGGTAGAAATTAAGCGCCATAAGTACCCGCGCAAAATTAATTAGATGTCGAACAAGGAAAATGTCTGTTCTACGGGCAAATAGAAAATTGTCTTATTGGTAAAAGAGAGCAACTGACTCTTGACAGCCAACAACTCATAAGTAATAATGAACGACGAAGGTCTAAAAAACTAACAACCAACATGACACAACATCTCGTTCGACTGGGGCTGACGGGCGGTATAATTAGCTGCTCTCTAGCGGCATCTACTCCGGGTCTGGCACAAATCGTTCCGGATGCCACCTTACCCCAGAATACTATTGTTACCCCCTGGGGTAATACTATTCGCATCGAAGGGGGAACTCGGGTGGGAGACAATCTTTTCCACAGTTTCGAGGAATTTTCCCTGCCCGCCGATGTCCGAGCATTTTTTAACAACGCGGTTAACATCCAGAACGTACTCGGTCGGGTTACTGGAGGCAACATATCTAATATCGACGGTTTAATCGAGGCGAACGGTTTGGCAAATCTATTTTTGGTCAATCCCAGGGGTATCGTTTTCGGTCCCAACGCTCGATTGAATATTGGCGGTTCTTTTGTCGGGAGTACGGCGGATAGCGTTTTATTTCGAGGGGGCGGGGAGTTTAGCGCGGTTAATCCTAACGCGCCGCCGTTGCTGACGGTTAACGTTCCGATCGGTTTGCAGTTGGGTCCGAATCCCCAACCTATTATTAATAGTTCCAGGGCGGCGGTTGGGGAGGAAACTGTAGGTTTGGCGGTCGGTGGCGGTCAAACTTTGGCATTGGTTGGCGGCGATGTGAGTTTGACTGGGGGAATTTTGCGGGCGCCGGGAGGTCGAGTGGAGTTGGGAGGTTTGAGGGGAAGCGGAACGGCGAGTTTGAAGGCCGATGGTAGCGTGAGTTTGACGGAGGGGGTTGCGAGGGGTAATGTGAGTTTGAGCGACGGGGCGGAGGTTAACGTTCGCGGTGCCGGTGGAGGTACTATTAGTGTTGATGCAGAAATTTTAGAGGTTGTAGGGGGTTCGACTTTAAAAGCGGGAGTTGCATCGGGGTTGGGTTCTCCTGGAGCTCGCGCTGGAGATATTATCGTTAATGTGCGATCGGGGGTAGATTTAAGAGATAGCGGTAGTTTTATTTCTAATGCGGTGCTGTCGGAGGCGATCGCTACCGGCGGCGATATTAATATTAACGCGGACTGGGTTTCTGTTAGTAATGGCGCTCAAATATTCGCGGGCACTTTCGGGCGAGGAGACTCGGGAAATGTTAATCTTAATGTTAACAATGCAGTCTCTTTTGACGGCATAGCTAATAACGGAAATTCTAGCGGCGCGTTGAATTTAGTTCAACCAGGAGCGACGGGAAATGCGGGTAATATTAATATTAATGCCCGGTCTTTATCTCTTACTGGAGGAGCGGTTTTACAGGGAGATACTAAAGGAAATGGAAATGGGGGAAATGTCAATATTAACGTTACTAATTCAGTCGTCTTCGACGGCATAGGTTCGCCCCCAGATTCGGATTTTATTTTTAGCGGGGCTTACAGCAGAGTCGCCGATGCAAATGCCGTTGGTAATGCGGGCAATATTAATATTACAGCAAGCTCGGTTTCTATTACTAATGGAGCAGTTCTTTCTACTATTACCAGAGGAGAAGGTAATGCCGGGGACGTTAATATTAATTCTAGCAATAGCATCGTTTTTGACGGACAAGGGCCGTTTGAAGAAAGCAGACAATTTTCTCAATCTAGCGGCATTTTTACCAACGTTCAAAGCACTGGCGTGGGTTCCGCTGGCAGCGTTAATCTCTCTTCAAATTATCTTTTTATTCGCAACGGCGCTGCTATTTTTGCCACTACCCGAGGCACCGGAAATGCTGGAGATATTACTATTAACGTTTTCGGCAATATTTCCATAGATGGAGTGGGTCCAGAAGATAATTTTTCCAGCGGAATTTATAGCAATGTTGGAGCTTTTAAAGACCGAGAAGTTTTTGGCAACTCAGGGGAAATAAATATTACAGCAGGCTCTTTAAGTTTTAGCAATGGAGGAGTCATTACTACCAGCACTTCAGCAGGAGGAAATGCTGGAAATATTAATATTAACGTTCGCAACAATACCGTTTTAGATGGAGCTGGTTTATTCAATTTAGATCGGGGAGTAGCTCAATCGAGCGGCATATTTAGCAACGTTCAAGGCCAAGGAGTCGGCAGTGGAGGAAATATTACTATTTCAACTGGTACTCTTTCTATTACTAATGGAGGTTTGGTATTTGCTACTACTCAAGGAAAAGGAAATGCGGGAAATATTGAGATAAATGCAGCAGAATTTGTCGATATAAATGGCATCGGTACTGACGCGCAATCCAGCGGTTTGCTAACAACAACTGAAGCAAGCGCGACGGGGATAGGAGGAGAAATTACGGTTAATACCAATCAATTTCGAGTGACAGACGGCGGCTTTATCAACGCAGAAACTTTAGGAGAAAATCGCGGCGGTAATATTAATATTAACGCTAATGTTTTTGAAGCAATGAATCGCGGACAAATAATTACTACTACTCGGAGTAGCGGGGCTGCTGGCAATATCAATCTGAATGTCGGCCATCTCGTTATGCTATCTGGAAATAATCCCGATTTACCCGATGGCATTGCTCGAATAGAAGACAAAATTTTCGGCATTAACGAAGGTTCTGCCAGCGGTTTGTTTGCCAACACGGATACAGGTTCCACGGGCACTGGTGGAGTTTTAACTCTTTCTACTAACAACTTAATCGTGGAAGATGGTGCGGAAATTACCGTTAGCGCTAGGGGTTTGGGGACGGCGGGAAATTTAGAAATTTTTGCTCCTTCTATTACTTTTAATAACGGCAGCTTGGCGGCGGAAACTAGCGCGGGAAAATTTGGCAATATTCGCATAGAAACCGATAACATTCAATTGCGACAAAATAGCAGCATTACTACCAACGCTACCGGTCCTGCCACTGGAGGGAATATCGTTATTAATGCCGATACTTTAATCGCCGGAGAAAATAGCGATATTACTGCTAACGCGGTGGAGAGTTTTGGCGGTCGGGTGAATATTAATACTCAAGGTATATTGCGCAATTTAGACAGCGACATTACTGCGAGTTCCCAACTCGGTCCCGAATTTGACGGAGTGGTAGAAGTTAACGCCGAAGTCAATCTTGCTTCGGGTTTGGTCGAGCTCCCAGAAGAAGCGGTGGATGCGGCATCTTTAATCGATACTCGCTGCCTGCCTGGTAACGAAAATCGCAGCGAATATATAAATGCCGGTCGCGGCGGCACTCCGCCAAACCCTCGGGAACCTTTGAATAATAGTAGCGGTTGGGTCGATAATCGCTACTCCGCAACCTCCCAACAGACTCCGATAACTAATTCTAATTCCCAGGAGTTGGTGGAGGCGCGAGGTTGGATCGTTAATGCTAAAGGTCAGATAGAATTGGTGGCAAATCCAGAATTGTTCGTGCTTACTAATTCTGGGTTTGTGTCGGTTCGTTGTTTGAGGGGCGAGTAGCTTTTCTGCCACTGAAGAGGTAGAATAGTAGGCTAGAACTCTTGCAAAAATTAAAATGTCTCGAAAAGATACTTATCACGAACTGGTTAAGTCGGCTTTGATAAAAGAAGGATGGATAATTACGCACGATCCTTATTTTCTTGAATCAGATCCTAAACTTTCGATTGACTTGGGAGCTAAAAGAACAATTGCTGCTGAAAAAGATTGCGATAAAATAGCGGTGGAAGTTAAAAGTTTTATTACGCAATCCCAAGTAACAGAACTCGAAAAGGCTGTAGGTCAGTATGGTATCTATCAGGAATTATTAAAAACACAAGAGCCAGATAGAGAGCTTTATTTAGCCGTTCCTATTGATGCCTTTGAGAATATTTTTAGCAGACAAGTAGGAAAAGTTGCCATTCGGAAGTTTGCTTTAAAATTAATTGTTTTCTATTTGACTGAGGAGGATTTGTTATGGATAGTACCGTAAATTTTTATCGGGAATGCGTGAAACGCTTGCTAGGCGAATACGAATCGCTGCAAGATGAGGGTTCTCAAATAGAACTAATTTTTGATGACGAACGAATGCGCTATATGGCTTTGTGGGTGGGATGGCATCAATACAAACGCATTCATCAATGCGTTCTGCATATCGATTTGATTGGCGATCGCGTTTTGATTCAGCGTAACGATACGGAAGAACCCATCGTTACAAAACTAACAGAAATGGGCATTTCTGAAGATAAAATTAGTTTGGGTTTCATACATCCAAAACATCAAGAATATCTAGGAAAGGAAGCAAATGTAGTTTTTGCGCCTGTTTAAATAGTCTTTTAACAATTACGAACCCCCTAAATTCCCCTTAAAAAGGGGGGCTAGGGGGGCTCTATTTCCAATTTTACAATATCAATTATGCAACCAAAATTAGTCAAATATCTACTTCCCACTCTCGGCGCAATTCTCCTAGCAACCACTTTAAAATCCCCCGCCCTTACCCAAAGCGAAGCCCAATTTTTAACCCAAAAAGGGCACGAACAATTAGCCGCAGGAAACGCCGAAGCTGCCCTCAAAACTTGGCAGCAAGCGATGGAAAGTTACGCCAGTTTCAACGACAGAGAAGGAGTTAAAGGCAGCCAAATAAATCAAAGTCTCGCCTTACAAACACTGGGGCAACTTCCACGGGCTTGTCAAGTTTTGCTAGCGGCTTTATCCATAACCGAAAATGGCGAGTTGTGTCAAACTTCGGCGGATGGCAATTTAATAGTTAATGTCGAACCACAACTATTAATAAATGCTGTGGCTTGGCGGCGTTTGGGAGATGTTTTTCGAGGTTTGGGAAAGTTGGAAAATTCGGAAATTGCTTTGCTTTACAGTTTGGAAAAAGCTGAGGAATTTAATTCCGCTGCCGATGTTAGCGCTGCGTGGTTGAGTTTGGGAAATACGGCGCGGGCAAATTATCGGAAAAATCTGGATTTATTTGAGAGGAAACGCTCTTTGTTGCGGAAAAATAGAGGGATAGATTTTGCGGAAAAAGCGGGCGATCGCTACCTTCAAGCGGCCCGCTTAACCGACTCAAACTTAACCAAAATTCAAGCCAAATTAAACTACCTCAGTTTATTAATAGAACTCCACCAAAACTCCTTCGTAGAAATTTCCATAACTCAAATCGAATCTCTAGTCGCCGAGCTGTTGCCAAATAACTCTCAATTCGACAGCTTGCCCCTAACTAAAGACGCAATTTACCCTCGCTTAAACTTGGCAGAAAGTCTCGCCAAGTTAGGTAAAAACGACCTGGCAGTTAAGTACGCGGCGACGGCTTTCCAGCTAGCAGAAATTCTCAACGATAACCGCGCTAAATCCTATTCTCTGGGAATGTTAGGTTATTTTTACGAACAAAATAATCTCTTAAATGAAGCCGAAAAATTAACCCAAAAAGCTCTGTTATTAGCCCAAAGCATTTCTGCATCGGATATCTCTTATCAATGGCAATGGCAATTAGGGCGCATTTACCGAGAACGAGGAAAAATAGAATTAGCAAAAATAGCTTACGATTTAGCAATTCAAGACTTAGACTTCGTGCGCAAGGATTTATTAGCAATTAACACCGATATTCGTTTTTCCTTCCGAGATAAAATCGAGCCAGTTTACCGAGAATATTTAGAACTGTTATTAGCGCAGAATGTAACTCAAAAAGACCTCGAAAAAGCGATTAAAGTCAGCGATTTATTGCAATTAGCAGAACTGGAAAACTTCCTCAACTGCGACTTGCCCCAACCGGAAGATATCGGCAAAGTTGCTCCGGCAATAATTTATCCGATTCTGTTTGAAAACCGATTGGAAATAATTGTAAAACTGCGAGATAAAGGAACTATAGAACGTCAAACAGTGGAAGTAAGTTCGAGTCAATTTAACGAAACAATCTCGGAATTAAATCGGAGATTAACTGACAAAAAAACCAATGTTGAAACAGAGATTTTTCCCCGCGCCCAACAGCTTTACGATTGGTTAATAAAACCCGTAGAAAACGAGTTACCAGAAAGCGGTACTTTAGTGTTTGTATTAGACAGTAATTTGCAGGGAATACCGATGGCAGTTTTGAGCGATCGCCGCCAATATTTAGTCGAAAAATACAGCATTGCCATCAGCCTCGCTTCGCAATTATTTAAGTCCGACTCTTTGCAGCCGGGAAAGTGGAACGCCCTCCTCGCAGGAGTCAGCGAAATAGCACCGAGTTACCCAGAAAATTTGGCAGCTTTACAAGCTGTTGAAAGGGAATTAAATGAGATAAAAGAAACAGTCCCCAACAGCACGATTATCCTCAATAATGAATTTGAAAAAGAAGCATTTGAAAAGCAAGTTCAGCTAAACCCATTTCCCGTAGTTCATCTGGCAACTCACGGCGAATTTAGTTCCATTCCCGAAGAGACATTTATCTATGCTTGGGATGAAAAGATTAATATTAACCAACTAGAAAATATCCTGCAAATTCGGGCGGGAATTAACCGCGAACCGATTCAATTATTAGTATTAAGCGCGTGTCAAACTGCCGAAGGAGATTCGCGGGCAGCTTTAGGAATTGCGGGGGTTGCGTTGAGGGCAAATGCCAGAAGTACGGTAGCTAGTTTGTGGCAAGTTGGCGACTCTCCCACCGCTAAATTTATGGGGGAATTTTACCGTCAATTAAATTTGCCTAATGTTAATAAGGCAGAAGCAATTCGACAAGTTCAGATTGGTTTTTTAAAGGATGAAAATTACGCCCATCCTTATTATTGGGCGGCGTTTATTTTTGCGGGGAATTGGCAGTAATATTGTTAGTAGTAAGCGCTTTAGCGCTAAAAAAAAGGTCTTTCTCCACCCAGAAACCCGCCTCACTAACCCAGAAACCCGGTTTTTTAAAAAAACCGGGTTTCTTAATTCGTCGTTCGTAGTAAGCACTTTAGTGCTAAAAAAGGCATTATTTTAGCGCTAAAGCGCTTAATTCGTCGTTTGTAGTAAGCACTTTAGTGCTAAAAAAGGCATTATTTTAGCGCTAAAGCGCTTACTACGAACTATCTTTTATTTAATCTCTCCAAAACCTCCCTAACATAATTCAAACGTTCCGAGTCTCCCAAATTTTCGTATTCCTCCACCGCCTGTTGATACCAGTTAATTGCTTGGAGTAAATCCCTTTTTTTCTCCCAAACTTCTCCTAAAAATTGTGCCAGTTGCGCGGCTAATTCTCGATTATTTATTTCTCGATAATTCGCCCTCGCTTTTTCCAGCAAACTAATCGCTTCGTCAAAATTGTTCTGGCTAATATTTACCCTCGCCAGTCCAATTTGCGCTTCGGCAATGGCATTTTTATCCTCCAAGTTTGTCGCTAATTCTATCCCTTTCTGGTAAGGAGATTCTGCCAAAAACGACAATCCCGCTTCTCGATAAACGTTGCCGATACTTTGATAGATTTCTGGGGAGACTTTGCCTTCGGCGATGGTATTGTTTAGGAGAGCGATCGCTTCCGAATACAACCGTTTATCTTCGTAAATCTCTGCTATTTTAACGACCTTTTCTTCGGCAGTTAAATTATTTTGATTCCTTATTTCTGTCGCTGCCGCCTCGACTTTTTCTGCTTCCTCTTCTCCTAACAATCTAAAATTTAGTTCCCCAGATTTAGCGGTATCGCCGATAAGAGTTTCGACAGTTAAGACGTAATCTTTATTAGGTTCCAAGGGCGGTTTATCTTGGGGATAAATTCTTTGAGTATCGACCGTTTCCGTATCCCAAATTATCCCGGAAAAATCTGCTATTGATATGAAATAAGTTTCCGCCCCAGGTTCGGGTTGCCAGGAGAAATTGGGTCGGTTATTTGTTGGTAATAAATAACCTGGGGTGGGACTGATAATTTGGATGTAAATTGAAGAACTGCGGCTGCCTTCTTCATAACAAGGATCTCCATTTTCAGGGCAGATGGTTTTTGCTAATAAAATACTAGACTTGCCCCCAACAAAGTTAACTCCAGTTAGGGCAATTAAAACAACAAAATTAATCAAGATTTTGAATTTCAACGTTATTTTCCTCCAAAAAACAAGGACTGGATACAGGACAAATTTTATTAGCCAAACGCTGCCGCGCTTGTCGCTGCCAAACGAACTCTTCTGGCAAGTTTTCGATGTCGAGGTCGCGGCATTTTTGCCAAGATTCTAAAGCTATTTCTGTTTGTTTTTTTTCCTCGAATACCTGGGCTAACAAACAATGGGGAGTTGCGCGATCGCCCTTTAAATTAATCGACTCTTGCAAATAGTTTTCTGCTATTTGCAAATAGTCTTGTTGGTAGGACTCGCGAATTTGTAACCGGGCGAGTTCTAAAATTGCCCAACCTAAATTTTTTAAAATAGCGGCTTTAACTCCGGTACTTTCTGTTTCCTTTAACGCCCCCAAAAGCAATTTTTCTGCCTTTTGATATTCGAGATTTTTCCAGATTAATAAGCGAGCTAAATTATTAGTAGCATCGACCTCAACTCCCCCGCCAAGAGCGATAGCTTTTTGATAATTGTCCGCCGCCAGATTAAATTCTTGGATATCTTCGTAAAGATTTGCCAAGTTGTAATAAAAAGTTGCATTTTCCGGCTCGATTTTCGCCGCTTTCTGATAATTATCTAGAGCGCATTTAACATCTTTTTTCTGCTTGCAAATTAACGCTAAATCGTTATAATATTTTGCCAATTTAGGATTGAGTTGAATCGCTCGTTTCATAATTTTTTGCGCGACATCAAAATTACCATCTATTAAAGCTTCTCGCCCGCGACTAGAATAATATTCCGCCTGGTAAGGTTTCGACAATAAATAAACTCCAATACCGGCAATTATTAGCGCTAAAACTCCTCGACTTCCCCACTTAAAAGCAGGAGAATTAAAAAATCGCCGCACCCTTCTTTTTCGCAAACCGTTAGGGTTTAAATCCCGCAAAATCACTTCGGTATTTTGGGGGCGATCGCCAGGAAAAACCGCCATCAATTCGTCGATAAAATCTGCCAAAACAGGAGATATTTGTTTTGCTTCTTTACGCCAAATTAAGCGATGATTTTTAACATCTTTCTCCAATTCCAAAGGAGATTTTCCAGTTAGCAAATGTACGAAAGTCCGCCCCAAAGCAAAGAAATCTGACTGCGGAATTCCCCTGCCCTCAACTTGCTCTGGCGGCGTGTATCCTCCAGAGATAACCGTAGTGGCATTTTTTAAATTTAGTTTGGCTAAAAAAGTATTAGTAATTCCTCTGGCGGCACCGAAATCAATTAACACTAATTGCCCGTTTGGTTTGAGAACGATATTAGAAGGTTTGATGTCTCGGTGAAAAAAATGTTCGCGATGGATAACATCTAAAATCTCGATTAATTGTCTCAACCAATTAAGAGTTTGACGCTGAGAAATAGGACCGTTATTTTGCAACCAATCTTCTAAATTTTCCCCCTCAATTTTCTCCATCACCAAACAGCGGAGGAGGCGATCGCCCACTTCCAAGGAAAAATACCCATCCAAATCGACTTTAGGAATCCCCGGATGGTTCAAAAATTGCAAAGTCAAAGCTTCCCTCTCGAACATTTCCACCATTTGAGGTCGGTCGTCGGTGAGGACTTTCATTACTTTTTTAACCCCTCTATCTTCCACCTCAAAAATCTCGTTGGGATGGTGTCTGTTTGGCGGGCGCAACGGTTTAATAATTCGATAGCGCTGTTGAATTATTAAACTGGTTCCGCAAGACAAACAAGATTCGATATTATCGGGATTTTGTCGATTTTTGCATTCGGGGTTAAGGCAATAAGACACATGACTAATTCTTCTATTAATTGGATTAATTAAAACGCTCTTTAACATATTTTTCGACCATTGGGTGCAGTAAAAAACCTTCCTTATTATTATCCACCAAAGAACGAGCGACAATAGATTCCATCGCCTGAATGGGTACAGAACTAGAAACATCGGGAAAAACATCTGCTTTTAACCGTTTTAAATTGACCGCTTTAGAGGTTTTTGCTAAATATTTAACTATCAATTTTTCGTCTTCTGACAAGCGCTGAAACTGTCGGTCGAGAGTTTGAAACCACAAATCGTCCATCACGGTAGTCGTCCATTTGACAAACTCATCCACGTTATTATTAAAAATCTCTTGAATGGTTTTCGCAACAGTTTTTAAACCTAGCGGGTTGCCGCGATAAATCTCGATTAAAGTCTCCCATCTCGACTCTCCTTGCAAACCTTTTTCCCGTAAAATCTGTTTGGCATCTTCTGGTTGCAAACCTTTTATTTCTAACTCGCGAACCGGCTGTTGGGAACTAGACAAAACCGCTACTTCTCTCAACCTTTCTTGAGTAGTTAAAATGCAACAACTTTGATGCCGAATTTCTCCGATCCGCCGAAACAAAATGCCATAAGCTTCGCAACCCTCCCGATAGCGACCGTAAAGATCGTTACTGCGGAGAATAGTTTCCACATTATCGAGTATAACCAGACATCGAGAAGTAGAGAAGAGTTTAATCAACTCGGAAATTTTCTTTTCGACTTCTGGGGGAAGCGTTTCGAGTTTGGAGTCGGAGAAAAAGAGAAGTAACTCGTCGAGGAGTTCGCCGATGGGGGGGTTGTGACGGAGCGATCGCCAGATAAAGCGATCGAACTCTCCCTCAACCTCCCCCGCCAACTTCGCCGCCAAACTCGTTTTACCGATACCCCCCATCCCCACTAGCGCCACCAACCGGCATTTATCCTTAACAACCCAAGCTTTGAGAGTTGCCAACTCCTCGCGGCGTCCGTAAAAAACAGAGACATCCGGTGCCTCTCCCCAGTCTTGGTGGGGGGAAGTTACGGGTTGTTTGCCGTCAGAGTCGTCTGCAGCAGCATCGGCAAGTTGCCATTTTTGGTAGCGAGAGTGGAGGAGTTTTTGGAGGTTGTGGAATTTAACCGGTCCTTGACCTTCCACCTCGAACTTTTGATAAACCTGGGAGAGTCGCTGGCGGACGGCGGAGACTTTGATTTCGAGTTTTTGAGCGATGGCCGGGATATCGTCTCCGCCGGCTGCCAAAAATAGGGCTTCCCATTCCGCTTTGGAGATGTCGAGGCGATGGGCCTCGGTTTTGAGAAAGTCCTGGAAATTAGGGTCGGGATTCGTTGTTTTTAACTGACTCATATAAGATTTTACCTTAGATTAGTTTTGTTAAGGCCAATTCCATTATATCCCTTTGAGGTGATGGCCAGAAATCGTAGGTCGGGCTCCGCGACAGCGGAACCCAACAGATCGTTACGCTTCCTTGCAGGCCCGTTCGTAGTAAGCACTTTAGTGCTTTAAATCAGGCCATTTTTCAGGGGTGCATTTCAATTTTGCAATTAAGAAACCCGGTTTCTTCAAGAAACCGGGTTTCTGGCTTGTCGGGTTTCTGGCTCGTCCGTAAGAAACTTGTTAATATTTTTTTACATAAGAAATATTTCTTTTTCAGATAAGCATCAGACCGGATGGACGTCAGGAAAAAACGTAAAAATTTTACTGTAAGACTTGACGCTTGATTTTAATAAGTCTAAAATTATTATTCAAATAATAAAAAACTGACATGAGCCGAAAGTCGCGGGCCAACCACTACCAAAGGCTGATGGAGGGGGAATATTAGGAGGTAATTCTTATGCTTGACTTTTTAGAATCAGAATCGAGCAGTCCTGGGTCAAGGTCCAACGACCCAGTAATGGCGGCGATAAAGGGGGAATTGGACGATGGGGGGCGATCGCCCCTTGCATTCAGCGCCGAGAGTTCCGAGGTGGAGGATATTATCCTACCGATGTCGGAACCAGATCCGTTAGAGTTAGACAAATCCATAGGTGAGGATGAGTTTGTTCGTCAGGCGCGACGGAAAGGGATAGATCCGTTATTGGGTAGTAGCGAAGTTCGAGAGGGGGAGGTTAACGTTCTTAACGAGAAGAGCGATGGGGAAGTTGTTGGAGAGAAAGACCCACTGATATCTGGTGGCGAGGAATTGAAGGAAAAAGGGCTTCAAGAAGAATCGCCGATCCAAACGAGGGGAGGAAAATACGTTTACCTAAGCTATCCTTATAGCAGCAGCACTCTCGAACCAGGAAAAAGCTATAACATCCGCTGGAGCGATAATTTCAGCGATAACGTTCGGCTGGAACTGTACAAAGGCAGTTCATTTAAACAAACTATTTCTAGTTCCACTTCCAGCGATGGCAGTTACTATTGGACGGTACCGACATCTTTAAGTAGCGGTAGCGACTATAAGCTGAAGATTCGTAACGCCAGCGACAGTCGGGTTTACGACTTTAGCGATACTTTCAAAATTCAACCAAGTAAAAAAGTCGATCTGACTTATCCTTATAGCAGCAGCATTCTCGAACCGGGAAAAAGCTACAACATCCGCTGGACTGACAACTTCAGCGATAACGTCAAACTAGAATTGTACAAAGGCAGTTCCCTCAAACAAACTATTTCTAGTTCGACCTACAGCGATGGCAGTTACTATTGGACGGTACCGACATCTTTAAGTAGCGGTAGCGACTATAAGCTGAAGATTCGTAACGCCAGCGACAGTAGCGTTTACGACTACAGCAGCAGTTTCAGCATCAAAAGCAAGTGGCCCCCAACCAACTACAAATACCTGGGCACCTATACGGGTCGCCAAGAGTACAGCGACTATGTAGGTAGCGACGACTACTACAAGTTTTATGTTGACTCCCCAGGCTATCTACAATTTGCCTTGCGGGGCCTGAGTTCAGATGCTAACGTGCAATTGCTTAATTCTAGCGGTCAAGTCTTAACAACTTCCAGCAAGTCAGGCACCAGCGATGAATACGGAACTTACAATCTCGGCACTGGTACTCATTATATGCGAGTGTACGGCAATGGCGGCAGCACTAACTACCGCTTGGCATTGAATCTCGACCAAGCAAAAGATTACATGAGTGGCGCTCGTTGGCTAGGCGACCTCACGGGACTGCGAAAAGAATACAAAGACTTTGTAGGAACTAGCTCTGGAGATGGGGCTGATTACTATAAATTTACTATCAATAGCCCCCGTAATTTGGAATATGCGATTCGAGATTTGACAGCCAATGCTGATGTCGATATACTCGATTCCAGCGGCTATCGGATTAGTCCAAAAGAAGTAAAAGACTATTCTCGTTACAGCCAACACGAAACTATGGGGTTAAAAGCTGGTACATATTACGCAAAAGTTAAGGCACCAACTAGCTCTAGCCAGCAAACTAATTACAGATTGGTGCTGAATCTGGAAGGTGGGTTTGACCCAGATAAGCCAGATATTGATATCCAACTTTATTATCCCAATGGGGGCTTCACCACTTCGCAAAAAAGCCTCATAGAAAAAGCAGCCCAAAACTGGGAGCAAATAATTACTCGGGATAAAGATGACAGTGGTGTTCTGGGGATAGAAGTTACTCATGGTTCCAAAATGAAGAATGGAAGCGGTTGGAACGGTTGGTGGGCGCATTCTTGGTTAGATAATGCTCCTAATTATCGGCAAGACATGACTACAGGTCCAGGAGACAATGTTGTCCATTTTAATAGTGACAAATTGGGATATTGGACGAGCAGTGAAATTGTTCGTTTAACTATGCATGAAATTGGTCATGCACTAGGCATGGATGAAGCACAAAAAGATTCTAGTTTGGGATCAGATAGTATCATGGACCAGATCGGTTTAGATGGAAACATAACCGAAGGCGTGTACAGAAAGCTAGAACAACTTGGATATGAAGTAAACAGAAGTGCTTATATCGACTGGTCTTAATAGCTGTTTCTCAGCTAGGTGAAACGATCGCCCTCCCCACTTCTACTCTAACTACAACTGCGGCGATCGCTCTTTTTTGGAAAGCGATCGCCCCCCCAAAAACCCATCCGTTACATCCGTTACCAAATCCGCTGCTAACCTAACCCTCGGAACCCACCACCAACCCTCTACGACTAAAGTCGTTACTACGAACGGGCGATCGCCCCTCAAAAACTCATCAGAATGTAGTTACCAATAACTCTTTTTAGTTCTGCTGGAGCTTCAAGAGCGATCGCCGCCCCCATATCTGGACGAACTACCCACCACCAAACCAATTTTTCCAAATAGCTTGGCGGTTCCTCGTTCGGACACCATTCAATAAAACCATCATTAACACCAACGATATTAGGAAAAAAGTCGTTAGCTATAGCAACGCGATCGTCGAGTTTATCGAACTGCACCACATCTTCCCAAGCAACCTCGTTGGGAATCGAATTTAAAATTGTTTCTACATCTAAAGTCAGCATTAAATTGTACCTCCAAAAGCTCTAACTACTCTAACACCAAAGTCTTGTTGTTCTTCACTCATATTGTCTGCCGATCCATTCTCTCACCGTCATCCTTTCGGAACCAGTTAGCTCTGGTTGAATCGAATTATAGAAATTGGTTATTTCTTGGTGAATAGACCCAGAACCACGTTCTAGACGGACTAGATTTCCTGTATTATGAATTGCTTCAGCACCAAAAGCCCGTACATTTGAAGTAGTTTGTCCGACAAGATGATGCCAGGCAAGTCCCGGACCTGCCGCACCCATTATTCTTTTAAATTCGCTAAATCTCCCGAAACCTTGTCCGGGTCTTCTTGGAGGAATTGCAGTCCTTGCCGCTAGTTCCCTTGCCAAAAATATTGCTATTTGTTGTCTGGTTTCATCAGTCACTTGCTTGAGTTTAACTACATTGCTCTATTTGACGCTCTCATTATAGAGAACTATCCCTCTTTTTGTCAACCTTACCTAATAACCCAAAAACACCATGAATAACCGCTCCCCCCGCCCTCGAAAACTACTCTTATCGATCGCCATCTTTCCCCTTTTCTTAACAAGCTGCGATCGCCTCACCGAAAAAACCCCCCAAGAAATCGAACTCCTCGCAAAGCAAAGCATAGTCTCCATCGCTTCCGAATACGAGTCCGACTCCGGCGAATCTCGAACCATTAACGCCGCCGGTTTTTTCGTACCCGCAAAAGAAAACGCTCCCTGCACCATCTTAACCGTAGGTCATATTGCCCCTCCTGGCAGCAAGTTACAAGTTCAAGCGGGAGCAAAAAAATGGCAAATTGCCCCAGAGAACGTAACAACCGTCCCCAACCTCGACCTAGCATTAATCAAATTGAGTCAAAGCGCAACAAAATGTTCTTATCCACCCTTGTATCTGGGAGACTCCGATCGCATCTCCAGAGGAGATATTTCCTACATCATGGGTTATATCAGGAACAAAGAAGGCAAGAACCTTAGCGAAAAACTCGTTCCCGTTATTGCTGCCGGCATTGTTCCCCCACTTTTGGGTTACAAAATGTCATATACTCCAACGGCAATTATCCCCGGTTCCCCCGTGTTAGACAAAAGCGGTAAAGTAGTCGGAATTCACGGTTCCCCAGAAATAGCCCGAGCGCTTTCCGAAGATACAGAATTATCCCAACTGTCCTCGTATAACTCTAACGTAGCAATTCCCATTAATACTGCTAAAGCTCAAATTCAAGAGATAAACGTTAATCCAGATTTGTATTTTAAAATTGCTATATTTGCCGTAGGAGGAACCATAGCAATAGCGATCGCCTTCTGGATTGCGAGAACGGTCTTTTTTATCGTCTTTCCTCCAGCTTGCTTTTGGTGCGGCAATGCCTTAAATTGGCTGCAATACGATCGAGCCGTTGTTTTATACGACCTCTCCCTTCGCTTCAAATCCAACCAAGCAAACGTATATCATAATCGCGGTCGTGGATTGTGGACGCAAAAAGAATATCAAGAGGCTTATGAGTCTTTTTATCAAGCCATGAAATTAAATCGCAAGCAATATGGAGATGGGGCGTTGTATCAAACCCTATCGGCAAGCGCTCGTTCTGGTAATGAAAGCTTGGTTAAATTATACGATATAGTACTTAAAATCAACCGCGATGATGCGATCGCCTTCCAACAACGCGGCTTGGCATTAGCTAAATTGCAAAGATACGAAGAAGCCGTTACTTCCTACGACCGAGCCATCGAATTAAATCCCAACGATGCTAGCTCTTGGCGTCAGCGCGGCTACGTTTTAAGGCAATTAAACAGATATAACGATGCCGTTGCATCCTACGATCGGGCGATCGAGTTAAATCCTGACGACAATAAAACTTGCTTGGAACGCGGTTTGGCAGAAGGAGACAGCAGAACAGGTCGCTCATCGCGACGGTAACTCGCCCTCCCCACTTCTACTCTAACTACAACTGGGGCGATCGCCCCCCCAACAACCCATACGTCGTTACTACAAACGAGCAGCAGAAAACACCAAAAACCCCCAGGAACTTTAGAGTAAAACTCTTGGAGGTTTAGTTTAAAATTAACTTAGTTTTAGGTCAAACCTAACTTAGAAATGCTATACCTTCGCCATTTTCTCGTAGGTTGGGTGGAGTCTAATAAGAAACCCGGTTTTTTGCCAACCGGGTTTCTGGCCCCACTGAAACCCGGTTTTTTGCCAACCGGGTTTCTGGCCCCACTGAAACCCGGTTTTTTGCCAACCGGGTTTCTGGCCCCACTGAAACCCGGTTTTTTGCCAACCGGGTTTCTGGACACGCTAAAACCGGCATATTACAAGCTGAAAGACCTAAGAAACCGGGTTTTTGCAATATTCCCGGTTTCACGCGGGCGAGGAACGCCTTGAAAATATCGATACCAGCATCCGCAGCAACCTTTGGGGCACAAATTACATACGGTGCCCCCGTATCAACTACGGCACCAGTTCTAATACCTTGAATCTCGATTGGAATTACGATCCGATTAGTCGTTTCAGTTTCAGTTGCCGGACCATACTTCAAGGGAAGTGCCCCCGCTGCAAAAGTTTCCCCGTTTGCAAAAAAAAGTAAAGTCATTAGTACACCTTGGTAACAAGTATGCCAGTATTCTTGATGGGACCGACTTGGGCTATTACTTCATCGTGACTGTTGCCACTAGCTAAGAGTTGACCGTTTTTAATGGCCTCCCAACGACCCCGATATTCATCCCGGTTTTTTTTGATCCAATTAAGATTGGCCCCGGGCACTCTGTCGGGAGCTCGCGGAACTACCGTCACCTTGGGCGGGGCCAGAATATGGGCATATTTCTGAAGTTTGGCATGGTCTGGATGATACTTCAGATTTTTCTCAGAAAAGCGGGCAACAGGCTTTCCTGCCCGTTCTACGAATTACCCAAGAGCGATCGCCCCACTAAAAACAACCATCAATTAGACTGACTTTGAGCGGCCTGTTGCACTTGCTCCACAGTCACATCTAACCGTCGGAAATATTGCGAGTTTTGCCCCGCACCGCTTTTGAGGCTGATTCCAGAGGGGATAGAGGTCTATCGTTAGCCGTTCGTTCTCCTTTTAGGACTTGCGTAGTAATAAGGTACCCACTTGTTGGGTGGAGGTTCGCGGAGCCCGACCTACGATTTTCCTTCATCTGGTAGTTTATTTTTGCGCGACTCCTTAATAATTAAGTTTTTTACTTTAAGCAGTTATCGTTGGTGCGCGGTGCTAGCACTACTACTACATCTATACGACTAAAGTCGTTACTACGAACTATCCTTTTATCAACTGTTGGAAATCCTCCGTGTGGCGAATATTTTCAAAATCTGCCTCTTGCTTTGCCATTTCCCGAGCGTATTTGGCATTGAGACTCATTGCTTTTTGCAAACTTTCTATAGCTGCTTCCACTCGACTTTGCAAAGCATAACAGCGAGCTTTATTATACCAGGCGCTAAAAAATTCCGGACGCAGTTTGGTGGCATTCTCGTAACAAGCGATCGCCTCTCCATAAATCCCCAACTTACTCAAAGAAACCCCGCGATTGTTCCAAGCATCGCTATAATCGTTTTTAATCGCTAAAGCTTGATTGTAAGACTTAACTGCCTCTTGATAATTTTGCAATTTAGCTAAAGAAACCCCTCTATTATTCCAAGCATCCGCATAATCCGGTTTGACCTTAATCGCTTGTTCGTAAGAAACGATCGCCTCCTGATATTGCTGCAATTCTAACAAACAAACCCCCCGATTGTTCCAAGCATCGGGATATTCCGGTCGAACTTGCAAAGCGCGATCGTAAGAGGCGATCGCATCTTCGTACTTCTGTAACCTCGTCAATACCACCCCTCTATTATTCCAAGTATCCGCCATTTCTGGATGGATTTTTAAAGCCTTTTCGTAACTTGAAATTGCTTCTTGATAGCGTCCCTCCATGAAAAAATTATCTCCCTGTTTGGCATAATCGTTTGCCATTAATAAAGGTTGGGAATCATCGGTCATCCCATCCGAATATTGTAACAAAGTTGCTTCCGCATGAAGTTGCTCTATTTTTTCGTCAGCTAGATTGCTTTCTTCCTTGAGATTATCTAATAATCCTTGAGCCTCCGCGAGAATAAGTTTCAGTTGAGAAATAGTATCGTATTTAATACTATCAATTTCCTGTTCTGTTAAACTTATCTTTTTCGCTAACCTTCCTTGTAAAATCCAAACGCCAGCAGCAGCTATAGTAGGAAATAAAGCTAATAAAAATAAAAAAGTGTTGAGTAAAGCTATAGTGTGACCGAAAACATAATCGACCTCTTCTCGAACTAACTCGCGAACTTCGTTCTCGACTTGAGCTTGAGCTAATAAATTAGCCTGGCCTACTGCTCCTGGGCCATCGTAAACTTGGGCCATCGGGCCCGAATCGGCCTCGACCTTGCTGCTAGAGAGTAAAATAGTTAAAACAGCACTGGGAACCGCAGCAACCATAAAGAAGGCGATCGCCCCCTTTGACCCGGGCCGACAGCAAAACCTCTCCCGATTTCTAATTTTCATAGCATTTAAGGATAATGGTAGTTTTATAGCCCTTCTCATAATAAATGATGAACGACTGGATCGAAATTGGAACCATTGTCGCCCCCCAAGGTTTAGCGGGGGAAGTCCGGGTTTATCCCAGCTCCGAATTGCCAGAAAGATTTCTCGAACCCGGACAGCGGTGGTTGTTGTCCCCGGGACAAGCAGAACCCCAACCCATTGAAATACTCGGCGGTCGCTATCTTGCCGGCAAGGGATTGTATGTAGTGGAATTGGAAGGGATCGAAAATCGAGAACAGGCCGAGGCCTTGAGGGATTCTCAGTTATTCGTTAAAAAGAGCGATCGCCCCCATCTCGAAGAAGACGAATTTTATACCCTGGACTTAATCGGCTTGGAAGTCATTAATCAACTCGACGGTCAAATTGTCGGTACCGTTGCCGATGTTATCAGTGCCGGTCACGACGTTTTAGAAATAGAATTATCTCCCTCCTTCGCCCAGTCCCAATCTGTTTCTGTCGAACCCGATATCGCCGATAATTCTGCCCAAGACCAGCACAGCTCTCGGCGCAAAAAACGCAAACCAAAACGGAAACCTCCCCAGCAAAAAAAACTTCTGGTTCCTTTTGTTAAAGATATCGTTCCCGTCGTCGATTTAGAAAAACGCCACCTAGAAATAACTCCTCCACCGGGTTTAATGGACCTTTAATCGCTAAAGCGATTACTACAAACGAAACCCGGTTTTTCCAAAAAACCTGGTTTCTTAAACGACTCTCTACCCCAAATTAAATTCTTTCATGGCGGGTAAAAAGTTTTTATTTTCGTGGCTGGGGCGACTCAATTTTATCAAGACAAAACGTTCGATAGGAGAAAGATTTGCCCACTGTTCTAAAGTTAGATTAACCTTTTCTTCTTTAGCTTTGTCTCGAACGGTCTCGGGAATTTGAGCAGCATCCATCCAAGGAGGATTTTCATCTACTGGCAAGTCTTTGGCGGGGGCGTTCGTGTATTCGAGAACGAGCCCCTTTAACCATTCTCGATAAGCTTCGATTTCCTCTGGAGTCGAACAGGGTTTATCGACTAAAGCTTGGCGAATTTCTTGACTAAATTCGTGCCAGTGGGATAATTTTAATTTGATGCCGCAACTGTCTAATTTATAGCGTACTGTCATCGGAATGCAGCGCAGGTTGGCTACAAAGTCTTGTTCAAATTCAAAGTAAGATGTTGTCATGTTTTTTGTAAATTGCTAATTGTCAATTGTTAATTGTCAATTGCTAATTGTTAATCCCAACCATTAGCAATTAGCCTGTCTTCAATTAGCCAAAAGCGTTATTTATCCTTTTGAGAGCGAATAATTAAGTAGCTAATAGAGAGAGCAAAAATTGCTAATGCCAAACCAATTAAGTCAACTCCCGTCTTTTTTTCAATATCAAAAATAATAATTTTTCGAGCTACAGCAATTAAAGATGTAGCAATTACTAATTCAACTTGAAAGACGTGCTTTTTGAGGTAAGCAGTAATATTTTCTAAGATTTCCAAAGCAATTAAAATATTTAGAAATAAGCCAAATATTTCAAAGAGAGTTTCTTTAAAAGTAACGTTGGATGCTTGGGATAAATTCTTAATTTCAAATGACAAATTTTGCAAGATAAAGATGATTAATTCAAAAACTGCAAAGAGCGTAACTCCTACCATTGCCAAAGACAGCACTTTAGCAACGAAAATTTCTATGCTTTCGATAAATTTGAGAAAATTTTCGTCTTTTTTTGGCGAAAGAAATAGCTTGATTTGCGAAAAAAACCGCTTTAATCGTTGCAGGAAACGTCGCATTTTTAAATAATCCTTGAATTTTAGGTTTTGCCTGCTTTTTCTATCATAAAGCCTTGAAATTGTCAAGCACAATTATCAAAAGCTGCTATCCTGAATCTGGGTAGCAGCTTGAAAAATGACCTATAAACGAATAAGTAGGTAGGCAAAAATATTTGCAGAAAATTTTCCCCGTAGAACAGACATCTTGTCTGTTCGGTGTCTAATTAATTTGGCACTCCTACTTAGTAGGTGCGCATTGCGCACCTTACAATTAGCAATTAGCGATTAGCAAAAATCGGTAAATTTTTGGATTCCCGAAAGCAAGCCCTATCTAGTATTAACTTCCAGAGAATTATCTGCCTTAAAAATTACCTCAAATTCGGCATAAGGCATCGTAGGAGAATCTCCCGCCGCCGGGCTGTTAGGCGCTACTAAATTGGGAAGCGGAGTATTATTTGTATTGTTGTCCGCCGCTTGGTTGGTAGGTTCAAACTCTGCAATTTTTCCGTCTGCGGTAACTCTGACGCGATATCTTGAATCTGCAGTAACTGGAGTTACCCGCCAAGCATTGTTAACTGTGTCGTAAAGCTGTCGGTTCAAATCGGCCAATTGTCCGGGATCGTTAATTGGTTCCACCATGTTTGTAACTTCTGGGGCCATCGCTTGAGGGCTAGCAGCAGGGGTGACAGTCTCCCTAGCAGGTGCAGTAGTGGCCCCTGCATTCTCAGGGGGAGCAGATGGGGTCGTATTACCAGAGGC
Organism: uncultured bacterium; assembly: GCA_964619285.1. GTDB lineage: Bacteria > Cyanobacteriota > Cyanobacteriia > Cyanobacteriales > Microcoleaceae > CALKCV01. The sequence continues at coordinate 43,146 of CAZUCT010000015.1, forward strand.
CATTTCTTCTGTCTCGTCAGTGTCGCCAGGGGTGGTAGTGTTGGCACCGACTATTAACGAACTAACTCCCGTTATCGCCAAAACTGCTACCAGTGCAGCTATTGATGCGTTTTTAAGCGCGGGAGATAACTCTATCGTCTTAACCGAAGCATCTGGCGCGTAATTCTCTAATGGTTTATGAGATGGATTTTCGCGGTTAGAATACATTTTTTTAAAGCTCCTAAACGATTTATTTTTTAAGGGAATTGGCAATAGGGAATGGGCAAGAGGGCCATCGAGGCTTGCTTGTAGGATATATCCTAGCAAAGAAGCTTCTTGAAAATTTAATCTTTATTTAAAATTTTGGCGAAACTACAAACCAAGAAAACATCATAATACGCCTTGAATTAAAGATGTTGTAGCAGAGATTACCGGCTGCAAAGTTGGAAAAATTACCTATTCCCAATTCCCTATTCCCCATTCCCTATTCCGCTTTAGCAAGTTTGAGACTAATAGGAAGGGCGATCGCCACAGTAGTTCCTTGGTTTTTCCCCCCACTTTCGAGAGTAATAGTACCTCCCATTAATTCCATCAAACTGCGAGAAATTGCCAAACCCAAACCGCAACTTCTTTTAATGCGAATAGTAGAGTTATCCAGGATGCCAAAAGATTGAAACAATTTATGTTGTTGGTCTGGTTCGATGCCAACTCCAGTATCGCGAATTGTTACTACCGCCAGAGGATTTTGGGCGATGTCGTAAGTCTGCACTCCCGGTTTAATTTCGGTAGTAATTGTAATCGAACCTTTCTCGGTAAAATTAATCGCATTTTCGATAATATTCAAAAACACTTGTTTTAATTTTGTAGCATCGGCTTTAACTAAAATTGACTCGGAAAATTCCGAGGTAAATAACTTTAAATTTTTCCGCCGCAATTCCGGTCGCATTAGAGCGATCGCCTCTCCCAAACATTCGTGTAAATTGACTAATTTAATCTTTACAGGTAGTTTGCCGGCTTTAATTTGAGCTAAATCCAAAATTTCATCTATTAAGTGGAGCAGATGAAGGGCGGACTTATCCGCTAACTGCAAAAATTCTATTTCTTCTACTTTATTATCGCAATAATCATTTAGTACGATCCGGGTCGAACCGATAATGCCGTTAAGAGGAGTGCGGAGTTGGTGGGAAAGGTTTTTCATCAGTTCGTCTTTTAGTCTATCTGCTTCCTCCAAATCCCGATTTTTTGCCTCCAACTTCAGCCAAGTTCTTTGTAATTGTTGTGCCATGCGATCGAAGGCTCGACCTAAAACTTCTAACTCTTCAATCGGAGATTTTGTAATCTCTTTATTCCCTTCCCCTCTAGCCAAAGAAATAGCAGCTTCCTCCAAATCTACAACAGACTTAATAATCCACTGCGACACCAGCAAACCACAGAAAATAGCGACAAATAATGCAGCCAAACACAAACCGATAGTAGTACGAGTATTGGCGTAAATTGTCTCCATAAAGTCGGCCCTGGGAATAGCTACTACGATTAACCAATCGAGATTAAATTCATCTTTAAAAGGTACGGCTTGTAAAAAGTGTGGTTCCCCATCAATAACAACAGACAATTGTTGAGTCCGCTTAATTTGACTGAGGTTGCCAAACCTGTCTATAAGATGTTGGGTTGTCAGACTAATTAAAGGAACTCTGCTGGTAGTGGCATCTACCATTTTGACAGTATCGCTTTCATCGAATGATGGTTGTTGTTTGGCGGAACTAGCTATTAGCTGTCCTTTTCGGTTGACGATAAATGCTTCCCCCGATTGGGCAATTTCCAAACTTTCGAGAAAATCATCCACTTGGGAAAGGATGAGAGTGGCGGTAGTTAAACCTACTAGGTTTCCATTCTCGTCGGTGACTTGACGGGTTGCCACGATTTCAAATTTGCGATCCAGTAAAGATGCGAAAGCTTCTCCCCAGATTGCCGGTTTTTCTGCAGCGATGCCTTGCTGGTACCAAGGTCGCCTGCGAGGATCGTAGTTTTTCAGAACGCTATAAAGATAAGCGCGCCTCCCCAAATCGTCCGTAGCATATTCGTGGAGTTCGCCGTTGGTGGAACTGTCTGCTACGAGGATGTGGAATTTGTCTTTTTTGACGCGCCTGGCGGCGATCGTCATTCCCGAGATGTCGGTAAAACCTATGCTGCTTACTGTCTCGAAGGATTGGAGCTGATGCCAGAAATGTTCTTGCAGGGCCAAGACATTTTCTCTGTCAAGCTGCTGGAGCTCGATCGCGTTGGCATTGAGTCGATCGATGAGATGGGGGCTGGCCAAGTAATTGTCCAATTTTTCCTGGATGCGGGCCGAGGTTTCTTCCTGCAATTGAGTGGCCAAATCGTTGACGGCTTTTTGGCCAGTTTTAAAAGAAAGATAGCCTACCAGTCCCACTACGGCTAAGATTTGCAGGACGAAGGGGACGATTAAGGCGGTTCGCAGGCGGATCCTTCCCGAGGGTTTGAGACTTATGGTTTTTTTAGATGGCTTTAACATAATCGGCTGTGGCTATTTAATGCTACACTTCTTTCTACTACGATAAAAACAGGGTTGTTCTGAAAAAGTCACAAGAAAAATTTTTGCTTTTTGGGAATGGGGAATAGGAAATGGGGAATTGGTAATTACTATTTTTTCAACCGTCTGCATTTCTAGAAAGGAAATCTGGGATGTAACCGATTCTTTTGAATTTTTCAGATTTAGCTTTTTAAACTTAAATAGTCATCTTCGGAGGTAAGACAGGGAAAATGCGTATCTTGATTGTGGGTGGGACTCGATTTATTGGGGTCTATCTAACTAAAATTCTAGCAGAAAGAGGACACGAAGTGGTACTGTTTAATCGCGGTAATAAACCAGTACCAGTACCGGGAGTTCGACAAATTAATGGCGATCGCTCCGATGCTTCCCAACTAAAAGAAAAGTTGGCTTCGGAAAATTTCGATGCCATTTTTGATAATAACGGTCGTAAATTATCCGACACTAAACCCCTCGCAGAAATCTTTAAAGAGCGTGTCAAGCATTTCGTTTACACGAGCTCTGCTGGCGTGTATTTAAAATCGGATTTATTGCCTCATGTGGAGGGAGATGCTGTAGATCCGAACAGCCGCCATCTGGGTAAATACGAAACGGAAACGGAACTGGAAAAACAGGGTTTGCCCTGGACTTCTATTCGTCCTACTTATATCTACGGGCCTTTGAATTATAACGATTTAGAAGCTTGGTTTTTTGACCGCATAGTTCGCGATCGCCCCATCCCCATTCCCGGTAACGGAATGCATATTACTCAGTTAGGTCATGTTAAAGATTTAGCTATGGCAATGGCGGCGGTTTTAGGAAATAGTAAAGCGATCGGACAAATTTACAATATCTCTGGGGAAAAATATGTAACTTTTGACGGTTTAGCCCGCGCTTGTGCCGCAGCATCGGGCAAGTCTCCAGAAGATTTAAAGTTAGTTCATTACAACCCAAAAGATTTTGATTTTGGCAAGCGCAAAGCTTTTCCCATGCGCGTTCAACACTTTTTTGCCGACGTTCATAAAGCTATTAACGAGTTAAATTGGCAGCCAGAATTTGACTTAGTTTCTGGTTTAAAAGATTCCTGGGAAAACGATTATTTAGCTTCTGGACGAGATAAAAAAGATGCAGACTTTTCCACCGACGAGGAGATTTTAAAAGCACGTTCGTAGTAACGACTTTAGTCGTAGTTCGTAGTAACGACTTTAGTCGCAGTTCGTAGTAACGACTTTAGTCGTAGTTCGTAGTAACGACTTTAGTCGTAGTTGGTAGTAACGACTTTAGTCGTAGTTGGTAGTAACGACTTTAGTCGTAGTTGGTAGTAACGACTTTAGTCGTAGTTCGTAGTAA
>CAZUCT010000016.1:0-46348 GCA_964619285.1 uncultured bacterium
CTGGATAGTGATATTCACCAGTCCCCGTCACTTTAGTGCGGGGAGTACGTCAACCACCGCTTCAACCCGGGTAGGTTTATCGATTAATTTGGGCATAATAATTATTAATTGTTAATTGTCAATTGTTAATTGTTAATTGTTAATTGTTAATTAATCTGGATTTACTCGCATTAAAGGTTGGTTATATTCAACGGGATCGCCGCTTTCTACTAAAATTTCGACGATTTCTCCAGAGACCTCTGCCTCGATTTCATTCATCACCTTCATCGCCTCAATAATACAGACGACTTGACCTACAGTAATACGATCGCCCACCTCTACAAAAGAAGGTTCGTCCGGCGATGGGGCTCGATAGAAAGTTCCCACCACCGGAGAAATAATTTCTACCCACTTAGGATTTACCAGGGGCAGCTTCGAGGGTGGAACTGGGGCCGTTCCACTATTGGGGCCTGGGCCTTGAGAAGCAGAATCTCGGTCCCCGTGGCCCTTAGGGCTAGAGGATGTCCCAGTACCGGCAACCAGCTCCCCATTAGAAGAAGAAATTGAAGGCAAAGAGGGAGATGCTGTATGCCCCTTGCGCAATGTCAATTCAAAATCCCCACTTTTTAAAATCAACTCAGAGATGTTGGTTTGGTCTAAAGTTGCCAACAGTTCCTGAAGTTGATGTAAATCTAGTTGCACGGTAGGTATATCCTCTTAACAAGTAATTTTAAATAGATGGTAGTAGCGCACCTTTTCCTTATCCTCTGAAGCAAAACCCAGAGCATAAGTCAAGGGACATCAAAAACCCCCAGGGTCAGAAAAATTATTCTCTACCCAGATAAGAATCATTGCGGGTATCAATTCTAATCCTTTCTCCTTGAGAAATAAAGAGAGGAACCATAACCACGGCACCGGTCGAGACAGTAGCAGGTTTAGTACCGCCGCTGGCCGTATCCCCTTTAATACCCGGATCGGTTTCAGTAATCTCCAAGACTATCGAGTTGGGAAGTTCCACCTCTAGGATTTGATTCCCCCAACTAATGACGTTAATCTCCATACCTTCGCTAAGGTATTTGACGCGATCGCCAATTTGGTCTGGACTGAGTCTTGCTTCCTCAAAAGTTTCCAGATCCATAAACACAAACTGCTCGCCTTCCTTATAGGTATGCTGCATGGCCTTCTTTTCCAGAGTTGCTTGGGGCACGGTTTCCCCAGCTCGGAAAGTCCGCTCTACCACGCTACCAGTTTGTGCGTTTTTCAGCTTAGTCCGAACGAAAGCAGAACCCTTACCCGGCTTAACGTGCAAGAATTCTACGACCTTCCAGACAGAGCCGTCTAGTTCTATGGTCATACCGGGGCGAAAGTCGTTACTAGAAATCATAAAACGGCCTTAAACACAATCGGGATTTTATTTTACCTCCCAACGGACACTTGCTGGTATTCCCTTTGAAATTAGTCTAGTGGGGACAGGGCTATGGCAAGATTAGTAGGGGAATCAAACAGAAAGATATGCGACACTGGCCAAAATCGATAAGAAAAATCTCTAAGCGCTTGCTGAAAACTGGCATCCTAGCAGTCTTGCTATTTAGCCTCTCTATAGGCTCCCTAGCTGGCTGCTCTGGCGATGGCCAAGCCCGCGTAAGCGTTCTGCCTCCTGGGGATCCTATTACGGACGGCAAAGCTTTATTAAGGTATGCCCTACCCATAGACAACGAACCAGTCAGAGAAATTCAAAAGAGTTTAGAACAAATCTCGACGGAACTTCGGGCTAAACGCTGGAGTGCTGTCAATAGCGATCTTGCTGCGGCCTCCAGAGTCTTGACTAGCAGCTTTTCTGAAATTATCGCTGACGTTCCAGAAGACAGAAAACCAGAAGCCGAGGTCATTTTAGAGGAACTAGGCAACGGCATTAACCAGCTCCGACAAGTTGCTGAAACTGAAGATGGGGAAGAAGTTTTAGAACAAAGGGCCGAACTCCTTTCGTTGGTGGGACAAGTCGAACAGATGCAAGTCGAGAGCTTTCCCTTTGAAGTCCCCGAGGAATACTCTAACCTTCCCCAACTCAAGGGCCGCGCCACCGTGGAAATGGAAACCGAGAAGGGCACTATTACGATGGTGTTGGACGGTTATAGCGCCCCGGTGACTGCGGGTAATTTTGTGGACTTGGTTCGACGAGGTTTTTACGACGGCCTCCAGTTTGTTCGTTCCGAGGCATCTTATGTGTTACAGGCCGGAGATCCTCCTGGGAAGGAAGTGGGTTTTATCGATCCGGAGACTAATGAAGAACGCAAGGTGCCTTTGGAAATCTTGGTAACTAGCGAGACGGAACCTATTTATGGCTTTACTTTAGAAGAGATAGGTCTTTATCGAGAGCAACCGGTTCTGCCTTTTTCTGCATATGGTACTGTGGCAATGGCTCGTCCCGAAGACATAAATAACGGCGGTTCTTCTCAGTTTTTCTTTTTCCTTTTTGAACCAGAGTTAACTCCTGCAGGACTTAATTTATTGGACGGTCGTTTTGCCGTTTTTGGTTATGTGACTGAGGGGAAAGATGTTCTGCGGAAACTCAAGCGCGGAGATACTATTATTTCTGCTAAGGTAGTTAAAGGCGCTGAGAATTTAGTGGAACCTCCAACAGTTAAAGCTGAGGAAAAAACTGAGGATTTAGTGGAGTCTCCTACGGCTCAAATTGAAGTTGAAGAAACGGAGGATTTAGTCGAGTCTCCTGCGGCTAGCTAAATTTTTTGCTAATTGCTAATGGCTAATTGCTAAGTATTTGTTGGCAATTAGCCATTAACCTAAAAATATTTATTAAATCTCGTGCTATGCCATTTATCGAGTTGATAATTGTAACCGGTTTGGGTGTTTTTTTAGGAATTTTCATAGTTAATTTATCGAACGATCGCTCTTCGCAAAAAATTTTAGATGATGCTTTTTATCGCTTAATTGAAGCTCAAAACGGTCGCATTTCTTTAATTCAATTGGCGGCGGCTGCTAAGGTGGATGCTAGTATCGCTCAGAAATATTTAGAACGTCAAGTTCAGATATTTTCTGCCCTTCCAGAGGTGAACGAACAGGGAGATACTTTTTATCGTTTCCCTCAATTAAGTTTGCCTCCTGGAACTGATACTAATCAATGGTGATTTTTGTTATTTGAAAAAAACTATTTTTTTAACAACCTTGGAACTACGTCACTTGCCAACTTATTCCGTTGCCGAAGCCGCAAGGTATCTCAAACTGCCAGTGGGAACCTTGCGTTCTTGGGTTTACGGTCGTCCTTATCCTACTAAGTCGGGTAAAGGTTATTTTTCTCCCCTAATTGAATTACCGAGTAGCAAAGAAAAACAGCTATCTTTTACTAATTTAATTGAAGCTCACGTTTTAAGCGCCATTCGTCGAGTGCATAAAATTCCTCTTTCTAAAGTTAGAACTGCCCTCGATTATATTAACCAAAAATTTCCCATCGCTCACCCACTAGCGAGGATAGAATTTAAAACCGATGGCATAGATTTATTTATCGAACAATTTGAAGATTTAATTGCAGTTTCTCGGGAAGGGCAATTAGGAATGCGAGAAGTTTTAGAAACATTTCTCAACCGCATAGAATTAGACGAACAAGGACTAGCAGAAAAGTTCTATCCTTTCAGTCGTTCTCCTAATTTAACAGATCCTCGCGTGGTAATTATCGACCCGAGAATTTCTTTCGGTCGTCCGGTTTTGGTGGGAACGGGAATACCAACTACTATTATTGCCGAACGTTATAAGGCGGGAGAATCTCTCGAAGAATTGGCAGAAGATTATGATTGCGATCGCGCCAAAATTGAAGAAGCTATTCGTTGCGAGTTGACTGTTATTGCATGAGCGAAAATTCCGAACTTGTCTTTTTTATCGATCGCTGTTTGGGTAAAAAGAAAGTTGCCGAAGCATTGCGCAATGTCGGTGCAAAAGTTGAAATACACGACGACCATTTTACCCAAGATATTAGCGATGTGGAGTGGTTAGGTGTAGTAGGAAAGCGTAACTGGGTGGTATTAACTAAAGATGAAAATATCGGCTATCGAACGGCCGAACAATTAGCGGTAGCTGAAGCTAATGTTAGGGTTTTTGTTTTAGTTTCTACCAATATTTCAGGAGAAAAAATGGCAGATATTTTTGTTAAAACCTTGGAAAAAATGCAAAAATTTGCCTTAAATAATCCTGCCCCTTTCATTGCAAAAGTTTACCACAGTGGTAGGGTTATAATCTGGAAAAAGCGAAAAGTTTTACTCAAAAAAATCACTGAGATACCACCAGATAGTTCGGAGTAAAAATCCGTTTTTAAATATTGTTGGGTTCCGTTTGTACGCCATTTGGGAGAGTGAATATGTGGAAAGATGAAATCCTCGAAGAAATTTATAAAATTCGAGAAGAACACGCCAAAGCATTCAATTACGATTTACAAGCAATCTGCGACGACTTGCGACGAAAGCAAGCTAACAGTGGCAGAAAAATAATTTCTCAACCCCTGAAACAACCCACGAGCTCCCAGCAGCGATCGGAGTAACGGAATCTGTAATTTAGTTGTATACTGCTAAGGTATTCATCCCTTGCCAGAAACCGGGTTTTTGCGAAAAGCCCGGTTTCTGAGGTCTCTCAAAAAAGCGATCGCTTTTTCTTCAAGGAGTTCTGGGGCATCAATTACCAGCTAATTGTCTCTAAGCAAGGCATTAAGTCCTTCTTGTGTAAAATGGCCATCGTAAGTCATTATTTCCCGTAAGTCGCGTTCTTTCATAACTAGCATGGAAGCGCAGTCAGTGAGGCTATAACCTTTATCCAGTCGTTGTTGGTAGAACCTTATCGCATTCTCAAACTGTTCGGCGGTTTGGGGGATAATTTCTATATTTGGATCGACGCGCAAAGTTTCAACGATGTCTATTGCAACCTGCCGCAGGTATTCTCCTCGGTTGGAGAAAGCGTTCGGTAGCTCCGTTAGTACCATCTCGGTGGTTATGCCAGTATAAACACTATTACTTTCGGAAACTGCGATCGCTTTATCGTGTAAGTCGTCGCGTTCGTCTGCCAAAGCTTGAAGATAAGAAGTATCTAAAAATATTTGTCTCATTCTTCTGTTGGCACTCCATACATATAGCTTTCAAAGTTGCGAGCAAAATCTGTCGGCAGTTTTTCCCATTCCTCCTGGGGAACTTTAGCGCCTATTTCTTGGATTTTTTTCCAGAAGGGTTTTGCCGCAGGCACATAAGGGTCTTTTTCCGTTGCATCGTCCTGGGATTGGAATTTATCAAAGGCTTGTTGCTTTTCCGAGGTTATCTCTTCTAGAATTAGGGTGGCAATGCCATCCTGTTCTGATTCTGGGAGTTGGGTTAGGGCTGCGATCGCTTCTTCTAATAGCTTTGTCATGTCTGGTTGTTATTTATAATAGGTTTGTTTTGATGAGTATAGCGCGAAGAGGTTCGATTTATCAAGGACCGCCAAAATATTCATCCCCCGCTAGAAACCGGGTTTTTCGCATATTCCCGGTTTCTTAAGTCTCTCAAAAAACCAAAAATGCTTATAACTCTTCAACCTGTTCTAAAATTTGCCGATTAATGGCTGCAAAATTAATTAAGGGAGTAGCATTACAAATAACTTTCACTCTTCCCAATCTCCTCTTTCAATAGATACCAAATCTTCAGCTAAATCTGCTTCGTCGTAATGCCGTTCTATTTGATTTTCTCCTAAGATTTTTTGCAGTTCCCAGACAGAAACATTCAGCAAGCGACGGACTTGACCGAAGCTGAAAAGTTTTTGTTTATATAGCTGGATGCCTACTTCTATGAGAACGGCTTTTTCTCCTTGGTTTACTGATTCAACGGGTATCTCTAAGTTAATGGTTTTCATGGTTTTTTTGTTGGCTAACTTTTAGTTTTATCTGTCATTAGGTTAGGTAGAATCTGGTAATAATATTCATCCCCCGCGTGAAACCGGGAATATGCGAAAAACCCGGTTTCTTAAGTCTCACCGTGGCGGCAGCAAAATTTCTTACCTCCCCTCCACAATAGCAATTTCCTCCTCTGTTAAACCGTAGAGTTGATAAACGATTTTATCGATTAATTCATCGCATTGTTTTAGTTGAGTTTTAAGGGGTAGTAATTCCTCTAAACTGTCTTGATATTCTTTCTCTAAAGTTTCTTGGTCTTTGCGTCCCACTGGGTCGATTTTAATTTTATTTCTGTTCTTCTTTAAGACGGCGATTAAGTCATCAAAACTGAGATGGGGTTCGTCTTTGTAATAGTCTCCCAAATAGTTATTAATTTTAGTTTTGTTGGTTAGTTTATCGATGGGGCTGCCGAGAAACCGTTCTAACCATTGCCAAAAACTTTCGATTTCGGTTTGTTTTTGTTGGTTTAGTTCGAGCATTTGTTCTGCTAAATAGGCTAAGAAATCGTGGATTATGTCCGCTTCTTCGGGTTGCTTGTCTAGGTGGTTGTTGACTTGGTTTAAGATTGGTTCGGAGTTGTTGTTGGTTTGGTATTGGTGGTAGAGATTGATGAGATTTTCTAGGGATTTTTGGCGGCGATCGCTCGAACTTATAAACTTAATTTTGCGAATGGGAAGAGGCTTTAAATTAACTATTTTAACTTGTGCAAATGCTTTACCTTCTTCCGAACATAAAAACCTGTAAACTGAATTAATAAGCTTAGAATTGAGTAAAGCCAGCAAAAAATTTGTATTCTCCCCCGCATTGGGTTTGAATAAATAAAGGGAGTCAATCAACAAAAGACTTTCGTTATCAACGCTGGCAATAATTTCGCTGGCAGTTTGTCTAATCAGAATTTTAGGAGAAGATTCTAATAATTCCTCATCGGTGTTACTCCACATTTTCGATTTGTCAAAAATTAAATAGAAGCCCTGCCAGTTAGTTAAATATTTGTTAACGTCTTTTCCTCTTAGCACCCTTTTCGATAACGAATTAGATAGATTATTAACAATCCACTTTTCGTTATTGCCGGTACAGACTCCTTGGTAAAAACAACCTAATTTTTCTAGTTTTTGGGAGTTGGATTGCAGTTTTTGAAAAGTTTGCAAAAACTCAGTGCTGGTGTTCCATTGATAAAAAGGAATGCTCTTAAAAACTGACTGCTTTACCAATTTAAAATCTAAGGGTTCGCTAAAGGTTTGGTTACCATTAAGCGATTTAAGATTCAAAATCTTAGTTTGATTTTCTGCCCATAGCAAATTTTGAAGTATGATGACAGCATTTCCGCCAGTTTCCGCTTCCGCAAATACATTGGGAGTTTTAACGTTTGAAACTATTGACAATTTTTCAGTTACAAACTCTCTGAGCTTTTTAAAATAAAAGTTTTGCAAAATAGTAGCTGGATAAATAAAACCATGACAGCCCCTTTCTTTGAGAATTGAGATTGACTTTTCCGCCATTAAAGCAAAGGTGTTTGGCGCGTATTCGGCAGAATTGGCGAACATCTTAAAATAAAAGTCAAATTCATTTTCTGATATTTCTTTATAAACACTGAAGGTCGATTTTCTACCCTTATTCTTTTTAACAAAAACTACATAAGGAGGATTCCCCACCACCACATCAAACCCCCCATTTTCCTGCCAACTGGCAGTCTCCAAATCAATAAAAACCTCGGGAAATTCCAAATCCCAATGAAAAAAGCGCTTTTCCTCACTAAGTTTTTGCGCCGCCTCATAAACCGCCCTATCTGCCTTCTTCATTTTCTCAAGATTGGCAGTAATCGCATCGGTACCAAACCTCTCTAAAAAACTCTTCGCCTGTTTCACCCCAAAAAACTGAGAAACATAAACATCCAATAACCGCTTATAAGGTTGCGCCTCCTCATCAAAACTGCGAAACAACCCCTCACTTTGCTCCACCTCAGCAAAAGTGGCATCGCTTAAAACGCTAACCCCCCGCATAATCTCCGCCGCTTTCAACAACCCCACAAAAGGCCCCGCCAGCAAATTTAACTGTCCGGTTTCCTCCCGCGCCATCTCCGCCTCCGCCTCCCTGGCAGTAGTTCCAATTAAAGAATTACCGCAACGCAAGTGGTGGTCTAAAAAACTCAACGGCGCCCCAATAGTAAAAGAATGCAACCACAAACTCACCTTCGCCAACTCCACCGCCATCGGGTTTAAATCAACCCCATAAATACAACGCTTCATCACCACTCGCTGCAACAGTTGAACGGGTTCTAACTTATCGGGATTAATCGCAATTCCCTGTTCTGCCAAGTTCGCCAAAATCCCCTGGCGGGTTTCCTCTAACATTGCTAACACCGGATTATTTTCGGGATATTGGTTTAAAATGCCGATTAACTCGTCGGTCAAATAATCCACCGCCTCCACCAAAAAATGACCGCTGCCCATCGCGGGGTCGCAAATTTTCACATCTAATAACGCGCTTTGTGCCTTTCTTTCCAACCGTTGCAAGTCTTTTTGCAATCCATTGCGACTTTGTTTGCCCAACCGTTTGTCTTGGAGGCGATCGCGCGTTTCCCCAATTTCCCCCATTAACTCCTTAAACCGTTCCTCTCGCCCCGCCAAAATCGGCTTAACCCCATGACTGACAATGTATTTAACGATATATTCGGGAGTGTAAAAAGAACCGGTCGCCTTACGTTCCCCTTTATCATTTTCTAGATGCACTTTGCCAGTGGCGGCATCATCAATAACTACCCGATATTCTAACAATCCCTCATAAATAGAGCCCAGTTGCCGAACTCCCAAAAAACCATAATCGATAGGCAACCCCTCAAACCGCGCCAGTCGGTCTAAAACGGGAGCTAACAAAGCATCGGTTAGTTTAAAGCGAGCTAAAAAATCGTTGGGGCCTTCTTCTGTAGTTTCAGAGGAGTTAGACTCGAAGTGAAACAAACCGCCGTTGTAGCGAGGCACTCCCAAACCGACATCCCCGCAGTCTATTATTTTAAATAAATTGAGGAGGCGATCGTACATCGCGGTGGATGTCTGGCTCAAGTTTTTCCGAGTATCGATACTCGGAGCAATTTCTTGGGTTAACCGAGTCAAACTATAATCTCGATAATCGCCATCCACCGGCAGCAGATTCCTCGCCTCGGCATAGAGCAAAAATAACATTTTATAAAGAATAGATAGGGTGGCCTCATAGACTTTTTCGGGCAAAACTGCTTCTTGCTGTCTGGTGGCAGCGGCAACAAAACCGCCGGCTAAGTCTGGAAAGAGACTATTAAACACTAAAGTTTTTAACTCATCTCCCACTTTCGCAGAATAAGTGGTACTTTCTTCGCGAACTCGTTCTAAAAAGTTACGTCCTTGACTATCTTTAACAAAAGCCTCCTGGCGAAAGAACAACCAGAAATACTTAAACCCTTCTATATCGTTTTCTTCGAGAAGTTCCACCAAATCGACTTGGTAAAACTCCGTCGCCCTGGAAGATGCCTCACGATAATATAGTCGCCACTCCCTGCCGTTAGTTAAAATGCCCCAGTCAACACCAGTTCCCACCAGATAGCTGACAATTTGAAATGATGGGTTTTGGTTTTTATAGATATCTCGTTTGTCGCTGGCAGAAACTTTATTTAGGGGACGTTCCCAGTATTTAGCTTCGGCGATCGCCCTTACCCTAGCATAAAAAGCCGGTTCGTCATTTTGCAACAGGTAGGCGCTATCCCGTTCCGTATCCGCAGCGAACAAAGCATAATCTGGACGTTCTGCCCGACCCTTACCGCTTGCTTTCACTTGGGGAATATAGCTAAATCCCAGAAGTTCTAATACTGGTTTAATAAATATATCTTCTGTTTGGGCCTCGTTGAGAGTTGGCAATAAGTCTCGTTTGGACGAGTAGAGATTTTGTAACGTCTCGAACTTCGGGGCCGCATCTATCTGCCACTCGGGGCAGTCTGGGAGTCGGTAGTCGAGAAAGTGTTGGGAAAATAGGGGTTTATTGAGTTTTTGTGTGTCTGCCATTTTTGGGTCTTCTGGTTTTTGAGAATATCTTACCTCATTTTTTATTATGGCAGATTTTGGGTTAATAGATGGGAAAAAGTGGGTCTATCGCTAAAGCGATTACTACGAACTGGGCGATTAGTGATTTATCGCCCGCGTGAAACCGGGAATATGCCAAAAACCCGGTTTCTTCAATTTCTCATAAGGGCATCGCTACTGGCATAACCCAAGTCAAGAAACAAAATCCGATCTCCAAATACGAACTGCCCGCCCTGCCAGCTCTCTTTGGCGTCTGACTAACGTATCTGGAGTCCACTCCTCAGCTACAATGTTCTGAGTTAAAACATAAACGCTCTGTTGATAAATTGCTTGCTTGTTAGAATAGGTATCGTTTCCAATCTGACGGTTGAAACTCGGTTCTAACGGCGTTAGGTTGCCGATACGATAAACCATCCGTTCCACTTCTGCATCCGTAAAGTTCTCTTCCCAAGCACCGGTTTGATTTTCGGGTAAAATATGCTCTATCGAAAAGCTATCTTCGTTAACATCTATCCCAGAAGCATCCTTCTCTAACTGACAAATAATATATTTTATCAATTTCTTTTTCTGTCCCTTGGTAGGGATTGAAAGCAAGGAGAAGTCTTGGGAAAACTTTTCGTCGGCAACGTAAAGCGAACGCATCTCCTCAAACACCTGTCTGGGAGTCCCTATCTCGCCTTTAGCGATATCGATAGCTATTCCATTGTAAACTGCTTCTAACTGATTGGGATTGAGACCGCTAACAACTGTATAACGAAAAGCGATCGCGCAAACGAGTTTTAATAACCGCGTAAAATCTTCAGTAGAAAACTTACTATATGCAGCAAACAAAGTAGGATAAGTTTGCTTCACTCTAAAAAGCGCTAGCTGCCGAATATAGGTTCTATTTTCTGGAGTATCGTTCCAAAACTCATCATTAGGGTTGCTCAAAGCGATAAAAAGACTGCTATAATCTTCCAGTCCGTCGAGCAACTCGAATGCTTGTGAGGGGTTTTTTACAGATTCGCGAACTAGCTTAAATAGGCGATTTCGTCTCACTCGATCGCTCTCTAAACTGAGATAATAACGAAGAAATTCGGGGAACTTCTCCATCGCAACTGTATTGATAATTCTCCGCCACTGCCTCTGGGCTTCCCTTAAATCGTCGGGGCCTTGAAATAAAGAAAATAAATAGTTTTTCAGTAAATCTGTGGAACTAAGTTCTATTCCCCTGGCGTTTAAAGTTTCAAAAACGGTATAAGCATTCAATTCGTCTTCGACATTTATCTGAATAAAAAGCAGTCTTCCAGCAATAGTATCTGTCAGTAATTCTGCTAATTTTTCCCCGGATCTAATAACCTCATTAAGCTTGTCGAGATTCTGAGAAAAGTAGAGAAAACATTGCCAGAGAAGCTGGTTGGATTTTGAAAGGGAACGAATATTTAAAGGTTTTCTGAGATTAATCAAATTGCTTTGATAAAAATCGTTATTGTTTTCGTTTAACAATAACTTGCTAGAATAACGAAGAGAACGAGGGTCGCGATCGCCCAAATAAGTCCGCTTTAAAATTTCTTGTCGGTCTTTATTTGCTTCTGGTTCTTGTTGTCGTTCTACCAGTTTTTGAATTTTGTCGATAACCGCAATAGCGATAATACTGAGAGTCGCCAATCGCTGTTGCCCGTCAATTATAGTAAACTCTTTATCCGAAGTGCTGGAATTTTGCAAAACCAACGCCCCCATGTAGTGACTGGAGTCTGGATTAACCCGAAGTGCGAGAAGATCTTGCCAAAGGTCTTCCCAATTTTCCTCAGTCCAAGAGTAATCCCGCTGAAAAAGTGGAACTCGGTAAATTTTGCCGTTAGAAATGAGGTCGCCAAAACTGGTGGTACGAGTATCTAATAAGTTAATTCTAGCCATAATCGAATTAATGAGTTAGTTTATTATTTTTAGAACTTACTCAAAATAACCCCTTTCTATCATGGCGAGCGAATGCGTTTGCGGAGCAGTCCGTCAGGATAGCAATCTCAAACGTACAAACTTCGTTCCTTATGCGTAAGTCCTGATTTTAAGATATCAGATCTGGCATTTTTAAAGATCGTTTTGAGCCAATTTTCGAGTGTCAGAATCGCCGTTTGCCTTTTCTGCCCCAAGGATGAGTAAGATTCTACCTCCGAGCTCGACGAGGGGGCCCGTCGGGTGCATCCCAATTTTGAATAAAGCCAAAAATTTAATGCTTTAGGTCAGAGGTCAGAGGTCAGAGGTCAGAGATGTTGGAGGTTCGAGATTTGAGAAAAAATATTTTTACAAATATGAGATGCTCCCGGGCCCGTCGCTAGAGCGATCGCTCAGTTCGTAGCGATCGCCCTCAATTAGTGGTACGATTAAATTAACAAACGACCCAATTACATAAAAATTTGCCCGTAGAACAGGCATCTTGCCTGTTCGATATCTAATTAATTTTGCGCAGGTACTTAATGCTGGGACAAACTCTCAAAAGGCGCTACTACATTAAAAAACAACTCGGAGGCGGCGGTTTTGCCGTCACATATCTCGCTGAAGATACGGAAAATCTTAACCGCCCCCAACGGGCAGTCAAACAATTAAAACTTCAAACAACAGACTCAAAAACTTTAGAAAAAGCGCGAGAATTATTTCAAAGAGAAGCAGCAACTTTGGAAAAATTGAAACACGATCGCCTCCCCAAACTCTTAGATTATTTTGTAGACAACGGAGAATTTTTTTTAATTCAAGAATTTATTGACGGACAGGTTTTAAGCGAAGAAATAACACCAAGTAAACTTTGGACTGAAGCAGAGGTAATTACTCTTTTAAAAGACATCCTAGAAACCTTAACTTTTCTTCACCAAAACAAAATTATCCATCGAGATTTAAAACCCGATAATTTAATCCGACGCGCAACAGATAATAAAATAGTCTTAATTGACTTTGGCGCAGTTTCAGAAATTACTACTCAAATTCTTAATTCCCAAACACAAAAACAACGTACTGTCATTGGCACTCCCGGTTATATGCCACCAGAACAACAAAACGGACAACCGAATTTATCTAGCGATATCTATGCTGTAGGAATTAT
Source organism: uncultured bacterium (assembly GCA_964619285.1). Taxonomy (GTDB): domain Bacteria; phylum Cyanobacteriota; class Cyanobacteriia; order Cyanobacteriales; family Microcoleaceae; genus CALKCV01. The sequence goes on from CAZUCT010000016.1 coordinate 13,019, forward strand.
TGCCATTCAAGCGCTAACGGGAATATTGCCCCACCAGTTACCCATAGATGGTTCTTCTGGGGAAATTGTTTGGCGCGATCGCGTCCAAGTCAGCGATCGCCTCGCTAAAATCTTAACTAAAATGGTACGTTCTCATTATCGCGATCGCTTTCCATCCGCAGCAGCAGTCTTGCAAGCTCTTTTTTCGTCATCCCAAGCGTCACCGCCGCCGCCGCCACCACCCCCGCCCTTATTCCCACTAGGCAAAATTTTAATCGCATTAATAGTAACCGTGGGAGTAGGTGTAACTGCTATTGCCCTGGTGACAGGAAAATCTGGGGAGACTCCATCGCCCAGTCCATCTCCAAGTCCTCCGGCAACTCCGACGCCTACTCTATCTCCATCTCCATCTCCAACTCCCTCGCCAATTCCCATAATACCAAATCCTGCAAATTTCTTAACATATCAAAACCCGTCGGCAGGCATTAAAATTGAATATCCCCAAAATTGGAATTTACAAGAAATACTAGACCCTATCACCAAAGAAGTCGTAGAGATATTCTCTCCCAATTATCAAGCAAGTTTATTAATTACAGTGGAACCCCTACCGCAACCCATATCATTAAATGAGTATTCTAACCAACAAACCCAAAACATTAAACAATTTGCTACACCTCCATATCAAATGAATACCCAAGAAGACACCCTAGCAAAACGCCGGGCATTTATGGTGACTTATGAAGCAAACGAAGGCGGTAAAATTATCAAACGAAAGGAAGTTTGGACGTTAAAAAACCAAAAAGCTTATGTAGTTACTTATCAAGCAGAAACCGGAGTTTATTCTAATTTTTTACCCACCGTAGAAACAATGATAAATTCTTTAGAAATAATCGACAATTAAGCAAATTTTTGAACTAAGAAACCCGGTTTTTTCAAAAAACCGGGTTTCTGGGCGACGTTTTTTATTGACAAGAAATAGTTACTTGCTGGCCTTGCTGGCGAAGCATTAACATCTGCTGGTCCCCTTCGTCAACCTCATAAGGATAACCAAAATTTTCAGCCACTCGCGCCCTAATCCCTCTAGCGGGAAACATCGGAGGTCGCAATTTAGTAGTTGCAAAAATATCGGCTTCTTTAATTAATGCCAAAGCCGTGCATTCATCAATTCCCGTTGCTTCATAGACTTGAGCCACATCTAAAATGCACTTATTCCGACTCGATAGCCCCGTAAAATCTGCCGGGTTTTTGTATTTTTCGTGCAATTGCAAGACATTTTCCAGACAATTCGTATAATCCTGAGCGTTTCTAAAAGTCAATCGGAGACCGACATTGCTGGAACTATTATTATCTATCCAAGTTTGACTCGTCGATGGGGCGATCGCTCCTAAAACTAAAACCGCGCTATTAACAATAACCCCGAAAGCGGCAGTTATTTTTAACCTAAATAAATTACTTTTTACACCCATAATTCACCTTTTTTACTTGTGGCATTTTCAGTTTTGTAGCGTTAAAAAATTTCAATTTTTAGCACCTAAATGCTTGCTACAAATATTAATTAGAAGCTGGCAGATAACAAACCGTATAACCGCGAACTCCTTCTATATTATTATCCCGCAGAACCCCAGGAGTATTACAAGGAACCGCTCTGCGATTTTGATAATACAAATCGTTTAAAATTATCTTTTCCTGCTCGGAAGTTAAAGGCGCTACGTTCGCATTTTGCCGTTCTATCGAACGGGGAGCCAGTCCGCCCCCAGTATCAATGGGGGGAGGCGGTGGTAGCTGTTGCCGTCCTGGATTTGGGGGACTTGGGGATTGTGCTAGAGGGAGCGATGACCAACTCGCCACGCGCGATAAAATATCAATAGGAATCCATAACCCCAAAGCTCCCAAACTCGTTCCTTTTTCGTTTATCGGAATTGCTCTACCGTTAACTCCCACCAGACGACTCGACTCATCTAACACCGGTCCGCCGCTCATGCCGGGGATAACCTGATTGGAATAAACCATCGTATAGCCGTCACTGCCAGTGGGAAGGCGGCTGTCGATCTGCCCCGCACTACAATAATAAGTAGGAACATCAATGCCAGGTCGGTTGCCAGGAAAACCCGTCGCATATACGGTCGCGCCCTCGCTCATCTCTTGGGAGTTGCCGAATTGAGCTACCGTATAAGAGCGATCGCTCTTAAAACCCAACACTGCCAGATCGTAACCCGCCGCTTCTCTAGCATATTCAACAGGATAGCGATTCCCATCGGGAGTTTGAATCCGATAGCTGTCCCGAGCTTCTACCACATGATAGTTGGTAAGAACAAAGTAGTTATTACCCTCTTTTTTATAAATTACCCCAGAACCGTTACCGCCCCTGCCACCTTGAATCAAGACCGTAAACTGTTTTGCTTTGCCGCAGACCTCCTGGGAAGATAACTGCGCCACGATAACCCCAGGCGACAGAGCGATCGCCGCCACACCAATTAAAACTGCAGAAATTTTCCCGAAAAAACTCATGGTTCCACCTCCAAAGAAGTTGACTCCTTAGGCATCAATGGCGATCGCCCCAACTCCACAAAAGTCTCCATAGGAATGCCCCAACTATAACGACTCATCCGCTCTTTCTCAGACCCACTCGGTTCAGAACCATCCTTATATATGTAAGGATTCCCCCAAAGCGGTTCGGCGTGCATTCCATTAACCGCCACAACCTCACCCTCCTCGTTCAAAAGCGGTCCTCCACTCATGCCTTTATCTATTAAATTAGTATATCCAACCCGATATCCCCCTGCCAAAGCCTTGTCCAATACCCCAGAAACCTTACCGCTTCTAAAAACAAACCCCTCTAACTTCTCTTCACTAAAAGGAGCCGATGGGCCCGTTGGCGGTTCATCCCTCCAATACTGAAACGGAAAACCCGCAGCAAACACCGACTCTCCCTCCTTCAGCTCCGATGCCGCCCCCAAAGATGCCACCTGGTAGTCAGTGGCGCTGCGAAACTGCACATACCCCAAGTCGTTATCTTCTAAAGGAGTTTCTTCTCCGATGGCCGGGTGAATTTTCCCGTCCGGGGTTTCTATCTGGTAGGGTCCATCCCCTGCCATCAATACATGATCGTTGGTCAGCACCGTATAAATCGCCCCTTCTTTATTAATTAAAATGCCAGTGCCCAAAACACCCTCAGATCGGACTTTAACCGTGATTGACTGGGCCAGTTTTTGCAGTTGTTTGGCATGGAGCTGCGGTGGCGGTTGTTCTTGGGAAACGCCGACATTTTCTATAAATGCTGGTAGGGTCCCTAGCAAACCGCTAATAGAGGCCACCAGCATCAGTGTTTGTGCCTTGGATTTCTTCAACTTTACCATAATGGGCCGTTGTCGTTATTCCCCCCATCTTCCCCCAGAAACTTCCTCATATCCAGATAAGCTTCGCCGTTAGTGTAGAAAATCTCTTGCTCCGCATTTAGCGGAATGGGCACGCCACTGCCGCCTACCTGGAAGTTTCGCAGTCTTTCTAGGGTTAGCTGAGGATCGGTTTTCGGTTTGAGGGTGATTAACAAACCTCCTGAGATGCATTCTCCAGGTTGACTTCGAGTAATGCACAATACCGATTGACCGTTGAGCTTTCCTGCTTTAAGGTAGTCTAGCTGACCGTTATCGTAAAATCGCTGAAATCTTGCAGATACATCTTCGCAGCGCCTCTGGGGATTCCACGGAGGCGGGAAAGAGTTGTCAACCCAATGAATTATGGGGACGGGCCCGCGTCTGCCCCGAACGTAAGTTGCTGGTTGGCCGTTTAGGTTGTCGCAGTAGAATTTACTGGTGCTTTGGCCTCGGTTTGGTTGGGCCGTGGTTCCCCAGGTGACGATCGCCACCATCAACCCACCGACCAAGATGGTCCATTGCTTGAGTTTTCCAGTCATGGACTTTTTCCTCCAACTCTTAATTTGGGACTAATTTTTCGCTATACACAATATTTCTCTTTATTCGTTCATCATACTACATAGCTTCTGGCTTATGTCAAGAGCGTCTTTAATATAAATTTTGGTAATATCCCTGGTGCGAATGCTTTTCCCTTAAACAAAAAGATGATAATAGTTTAAACTGGAAATTGTAGTTAGTTTGAAAATTCAATGACATCAGACAAAAAACCACTAGACCGAGAAGTTACAACAGATGCCACTAAACCAAAATGGCTCAAATTTTTGCGCAAACAAACAGAAAACTTGCAAATTATCGGTCTTGCCTTAGCCATATCCGTCTTAATTCGCCTGTTGGTTGCCGAACCTCGATACATACCTTCTAATTCGATGATTCCTACTTTAGATATAGGCGATCGCCTAGTCATCGAAAAAGTCTCTTATCATTTTAACCCTCCCACCACCGGCGATATAATTGTCTTTGAACCTCCAGAAATTTTACAACTTCAAGGATACAGTAAAGACCAAGCCTTTATCAAACGCATTATTGGTCTTCCAGGGCAAACCATCGACATTAAAAACGGTGTAGTTTACATCGACGATCGCCCCCTAGAAGAAGACTATATCGCCCAACTTCCCGATTATCTTTGGCAAGGACCGGTGAAAATTCCCCAAGACCAATACTTTGTTATGGGAGACAACCGCAATAATAGCAACGATTCCCACATCTGGGGTTTTTTGCCCAAAGAAAATATTATCGGTCGCGCCGTTTTCCGCTTTTGGCCCTTTGAACGTATCGGTTTGGTTTAAATCAGTTCGTAGTAATCGCTTTAGCGATTCTCCCCCAATCGCTAAAGCGATTACTACAAACGATCGCGATCGCGCCCCAGAGAAAAAAGGGGGTTGACAAATCGGTTTTTTTTTGTTATCTTTAATTTATAAGGGGTCGTTCGCCCCTACGCTTGATTTTTTAATCAACGTAAGGCTATTTAAGAAATAAATTAAGGACTGCCCGTAGATGAGTCCAAATATTCTCGATTAACCAAATACGTCTCTATATTTTCCAGAATTTCTCTCAAATAATTAATAGTTTTATTTTTTATTTCTATAAGTTCGTCAGAAGTTCGCTCATGACCCACCTCGGCAAAAGATTTAACTCCATGAGCTAAATTGTTTCTGTTAGTTTTCACGTTCAACAAATCTATACCATCGTGAGTTTTAGCATAATCAGTTCTGGAGGAAAACCCGTAACTTTTAGCTATTTTTCTAATCAACAAACCATCGATATTGCCCGAAAATAATTCTTCCTTGTCAAACCCAACCGCAATAATATCCAGAGAAATATCTCTAATTTGTGCGAGGACTTTATCTGGGTTTTGCCTTTTGAAATTTTGGAGTACAATTTTTTTAAATTCTGGTCTAGTGCGATCGAAAGGGACTTGTTGACTTTGAAGTTCCTTAAAGATTGCTTCGATCGCATTTCTCATAGAAGACTCTACCAAATTATAAAGCAACAAATAAGCACTAGCTTTTAGGGTGTTTGATAACTTAGGGTAACGTTCTTGAATTTTCGGTTTTTCTGCATCTTCCTCTACAACTAATTGAATATTGTCTTCTTCTAAATCCTTAATAAAAAGAAAATAGTCGCTGACTTCTTGAGAACGCTCTTGAAATTCTTGAAAAAAGGTTTGACTGGTCATTTAAAGACTTATTGCTTAATAATATACTGTTAGTTTCAGAAGCTCAAACCCTTTAAAGGATTACAGTTTCCCAGAAAATTAGATGCCTAACGTATGAATCTTTTCAAACAAATCGCGGCGCATTTCCTCATCTGTATATTGAGTTAAGAGAACCGTCCTAATCGTATTTCTTTTAAAACGTCCTTGACGAACAAGTGGTAAATCGGCAAAAGTAAAACCATTCAATTTGTCTAATTTCTCTAATTCTGTTAGGGTAAGCTCGTTGTTAATAAAATTAGCTAAAGTTCTAATTCTTTGACCGCCATCTATTATTTCTAAGCGGTAAAGATCGTTTTTTGAGTCGTAAACGTCAGCCAGACATATATACAACATTGGCCAACCTAAAAAGACAGACTCTATGAACTTGGATTGCAAAACTTCATCCCAAACTAGAGGACGCTGGTCGTCTGGTATAAATAACTCATTAGTATCGTCGTCTTTTCCTTCCATGTATTTCCGAACTAAGACTTCAATCGGATATTCTAGTGTGTCATAATTAACCGATTTCTTCCGATCCCAAATCTGTTGTTCCGCAGCTTCTTTTTGCTCTTCGGTAATTATTTGTTTCTGATTAGTTATTATTTTAGATGTCATAATTAGTAATGTTTTTAACGACGTTTTTTCTTTGAGCAAATGTAAGGTGCGCGGTGCGCACCCTACAGAATTAATAAAGTGCGCGTCGCGCACCCTACAGAAACTAGACAGGTTACACCGTCTCAGGAGTTGGAGCAGCCGCCGGTTGAGGTTGGAACTGGAACAACGAATAAACCACATTGCGACGAATATCCGTCATCATATCCAAAAACAACTCGTACCCCTCGCTCTTATACTCAATCAAAGGATCCTTCTGACCGTAACCCCGCAAACCAACAGACTCGCGCAAAGCATCCATCTGCTGCAAATGCTCCCGCCACAAAGTATCTATTTGTTGCAAAATAAAAAACCGTTCCGCCTCCCGCATCAAACCCGGGCGAACTTGATTCACCTGAGCCTCCTTCAGATCGTAAGCATTGCGGGCCTGCTCGTGGAGAAAAGTCTTAATCTCATCCATCGACAAATCCTCAATTTGCTCCGGTTGAAGCTCCGCCAACAAATAAACAAACTGCTTCACCTTATCCACCAACTCCTTCAAGTCCCACTCCTCAGAAGGCAGCTCCGGATTGATATAAGCCTCCACAATATCATCCATCGTCTGTTCCGCATACTTAATCACCTGTTCCTTAAGGTCGCGACCCTCCAAAACCCGACGTCGTTCCGCATAAATAGCCTTACGCTGGTTATTCATAACCTCATCGTACTCAAAAACCTGCTTGCGGATATCGTAATAATAAGTCTCCACCTTCTTCTGGGCACCCTCCAGAGAGCGAGTAAGCATCCCCGACTCGATAGGCATATCCTCCTCCACGCCAAAAGCCGCCATCAAACCCGCTACGCGATCGCCCCCAAAAATCCGCAACAAATTATCCTCCAAACTCAAGAAAAAGCGAGTCGAGCCCGGGTCTCCCTGACGTCCGGCGCGGCCCCGCAACTGATTATCAATGCGTCGGGAGTCGTGACGTTCCGTACCGATAACGTGCAACCCACCAACTCCTATCACTTCCTCATGCTCCCTGTCAGTACAGTTCTCGTATTCGTCGTGAATCAGATTATAAACCTCCCGCAACTTTTGAATCACAGGGTCATTAGTAGGCGCCTTTTCAGCAGCAACCGCCACCTTATCCTCCGCCACCAGCTCCGGCAGCGATCGCTCTCCCCACTGCTTCACCGCAAAATCCACAGCATCCTTCAACTTTTGCTCCGTCGCCTTAGAAAGTTCCACCGGGAAAATCTGCGGCGAAGCCTTCCAAGTTTTAGGCTTATTACCCGTTGGCGCAAATCCTTGGCCCCGACTCCGCTTAGGACCTCCCGGCGATCGCATCATCCCCACCGGCTGACTCTCATCCTCCGGTGCCACCACCCGAGGCATCAAATACTCCCGCAACTTCAGACGCGCCATATACTCAGCATTCCCGCCCAAAATAATATCAGTACCGCGACCCGCCATATTAGTAGCAATAGTCACCGCCCCCTTACGTCCCGCTTGAGCCACAATTTCCGATTCCCGCTCCACATTTTCCGGTTTAGCATTGAGAAGCTGGTGGGGAATGCTGCGATCGCTCAACAGATGAGAAAGCAACTCCGACTTTTCCACGCTAGTAGTACCCACCAAAACCGGACGACCCTTTTCGTGCATTTCAGCACAATCATCAGCGATCGCGTTCCACTTACCCCTTTCCGTCTTGTAAACCGCATCCGCCAAATCCTTCCTGCCCGTCGGCTTATTAGTAGGCACCACAGTCACTTCCAGATTATAGATCTTCTCAAACTCCGCCTCCTCAGTTTTTGCCGTACCAGTCATCCCCGACAGTTTCGGATAAAGCAAGAAGAAATTCTGATAAGTAATAGTCGCCAGAGTTTGAGTTTCCGGCTGAATATCGACCCCCTCCTTAGCCTCGATCGCCTGATGCAAACCATCGCTCCAGCGTCGTCCCGGCATCACGCGCCCCGTAAACTCATCAACAATCACTACCTCTTCATCTCTGACAATATAGTTAACATCCTTGATGAATAATTCCTTCGCCTTGAGAGCGTTAAACATAAAGTGAGCCCAGGGGTCGTTTGGGTCGTATAAATCGCTTACTCCCAGAAGTTTTTCTGCCTCGCCAAAGCCATCATCCGCCAGTAGAACGTTGCGAGCTTTTTCGTCAACCTCGTAGTGTTCTTTTTCCTTGCTCAAAGCTGCAGCAATTTCCGCAGCGCGAACGTATTTTTCGCTCGGACGTTCCACTTGTCCCGAGATAATCAACGGAGTGCGAGCTTCATCAATTAATACAGAATCTACCTCATCGATAATACAAAAGTTAAAGTTACGATGCACCACTTCTTCCAGGGAAGTAGCCATATTATCGCGCAAATAGTCAAAGCCAACTTCGCTATTGGTCGCATAAGTAATATCGCAACCGTAATTTTTCTGACGTTCGTCAGGAGTCATACCTTGTTGAATTAGACCCACGGTCAAGCCCAAAAAACGATGGACTTGTCCCATCCATTCCGCATCTCGTCGAGCTAGATAGTCGTTAACCGTAATGACGTGGACGCCTTTGCCGCTGAGGGCGTTGAGGTAAGCGGGCAAGGTGGCAACTAGAGTTTTACCTTCCCCCGTTTTCATTTCTGCTATTTGACCTTTGTGGAGGATAATGGCCCCTAAAACTTGAACGTCAAAATGGCGCATTCCCAAGACTCGCTTCCCTGCTTCTCGTACCACAGCAAAAGCTTCTGGGAGAATTTCATCTAAAATTTCTTTTTCTTCGTTAACAGATTTAGCTTTTGCTATTTTCTCTTTAAATTCGCCTGTTTTAGCTCGTAGTTCTTCGTCAGTTAGTTTTTGAATATCTTCTTCATAGATATTTACCTCTGTTACCCAAGGTTGATATTTCTTGAGTTTGCGTGCGTTTGGATCCCCTAGAAGTCTTTTTAACATCGCTTTTGCTTATTTCAAATTTACTTTTCAAAGGTAACGGGGAAAGCAGGCAACGAATGGGGAATAGCGATTGCTAGGAAGACAGGAACTATCCATTACCCATTACCCATTACCCATTACCAAATTGTTTTTATATTTTATCGTCGATTAGGGATCGCGACGATCGCCTTCCCAATTAGGGGCCAGACTGCGGAAGTTAAAACCATCGGCTTGGGGGTGACAGGTGGCGCAACTTACAGGATTGAGGGGTCTCGGTAAATTTACGAGAGGATGAAGAGCTTTAAAATACCGAGATTGGGCCATTCTGTAGGGTATGGGTTCCTCTTCAGAGACAGGGCGGGAGAAAACTTGTAAATAGTTCCAGACAATGAGGCGGTTGGGCTCTTTTAGCAGCGGAATTTTTACCCCGTAATGTTCGCTATCTTGTAGCAGTCCTTGCCAAGTTTGAGTTGGCATTACTTGTGGCGGTAAAGCGATATGGCAACTCCCGCAGTTTTCGAGGTAAATTTCTTGTCCTAGTTGGTAGCGAGGTGGAACCGGATCTACTGTCCCAACCAAGTTTTGGGCCAACTGTGGAGAAAAGGCTATGGCCTCAGTTCCTTGGGCCATTATCCATCCAAAACCAATAACGTAAAATAGTACTAATAGATATAAAAAAAATCTCCATCGCTTTGGCCTTGGCTTTGGGTTTCGTCGTTGGCAGTAATAAGACATAAAATTTTTCACGTCTGACGCTAGCAGGCCTCTATTAATCTAAATTAGGGGAACAGTCATACCTTCGCGGGCCACTAAGCCATTAGGGAAGACCGATTGGACTTTTTCAGCAATGCGATCGAGAAACTTATCATCGTGGGAGGGATCGTGTTGGTACATGACGATTTGTTTGACACCTGCTTTTTTAGCAATTTCCAGGCCCACCTCCCAGGTAGAATGTCCCCAACCTATTTTTGGGTATTTGGGATTGTAATATTCTTCGTTGGTGTAGGTAGCATCGTAAATCAGCAGGTCAGCATTGCGGGCCAGATGCAAAACATTTTCATCGAAGCGATCGTGGTAATGTTCTGTATCGCTGCAATACACCGCGCTACGACCTTGCCAAGTCACTCGATAACCCGTGGCCACGCTAGGATGATTTAGAGGGGCCGTCTCAATAGTGATGTCGTCGAGGTCGATGGTATCTCCTGGGATAATGTCATTGAACTTTAGCTCGGACTGCATTACCTGAATGGGCACGGGAAAATTCGGATGTACCATTTGGTCTGAGAGGCGGTCTTTAATGGTAGTGCCATCGTCCGCTATCGCCCCATAAATATGAAAGCGATTGATCGGAATAAAGGCCGGAACAAAAAAAGGAAAGCCTTGAATGTGGTCCCAGTGGCAGTGACTGAAAAACATATAGGCTTCAACCGGCATTTGTTTGAGCAGGTTCAAACCTAGAAGTCTCAGGCCCGTGCCACCGTCAAAAATCAAGCGTTTTTCTCCTACACGCATTTCTACGCAAGAAGTATTGCCGCCGTAGCGAACCGTTTTACTACCCGGAGTAGGTACGTTGCCGCGCACGCCCCAGAATTGGACCCAAAAATCGGTTTCTGGACCTATCGAGCTTGCTGTTTTCTCATCCAACTGCTTTGAGACTGAGGTTGAAGACTTGGAAGCTGACATCTTTATTTGGCTTTGAAGGTTAAATGTGGACTTTCTCTCGACTCATCGCTCTGGGTGGCCATCTGCCGCTTTATTTCTGCTTTGTGGCCATATTGAGATTAAGAGTTTGACTTATTTTATTAGTGGATTGTTTACAATCATAATTGCTAGCACCCAGCCTGAATCATCTGCCGATCCCGGATAAATTCTATGTGCGCTTTTTTTAGATAGTCATTTTTTTAACCTAAAACAATCTCAGGCAACAGGATTAAACTGTCATGGCCTTTTAGCGATCGATTACCCATTATAAAGTCTAAAATAGAGCTACTCATCAAAAGTGCTAAAGTGCTTCTCCAGAAGTGGCTATGGGTTTAGAAAAATTTACACTTTGATTGGAAAACAGTTCAGAGCCAAATAATCGGTAGTTTGTCAGGGGCAAAACCACAGTCGAAAATTGCAGAAATGAAGATGACAGAAATTGCGCAACTCCGGAAAGCTGTTTTGGGATGGTTATCAGAACAAGTGCCAGAATCTCGACTCCAGCATATTCTCCGAGTCGAAAAAATGGCCCACGAGTTAGCGACCGATCGCCAGCTAGATAGAACTAAAGCCCAATTAGCAGGCCTAATGCACGATCTAGCGAAAAATTTTAAGCCACAAGTCCTCTGGAAAATCGCCAATGAAGAAGGTTTGCCAGTGGATGAGGTTTTGGAGGCTCATCCCCATTTGCTCCACGCCGATGTCAGTGCGATTGTGGCCAGAAAAGAATTTGGGGTAGAGGATGAGGAAATATTACAGGCGATCGCCAATCATACTCTAGGCAATCCGGGAATGGACGAGCTTAGTTGCGCGATCTATTTGGCAGATAGTCTCGAACCGGGTAGAGGCAATACCCCGGAATTGGAAAGTTTAAGAACGCTCTCTAAAGAAAATTTAGAACGAGCAGTTTGGCAAACTGCCGATTATTCCATCAAACATTTACTCTCCGCAGGCCGTTTAATTCATCCTCGCACTATTTCGACGCGAAATTGGTTTTTGCAAAAGGCAAAAAAGGGTGGCTCTAAATTTTGATGATAGCGGAGAGAAGAGGTAAGGCGATCGCCCATGCATCAGGCACGATCTCCTTAATTATTAATTGTTAATTACTTATTAGGAGGAAAGAAAAAATTTGATGTTTAATCGCGCACACCAGGAAGAGTTCGAAAATATCCCTGAAATTTCTGCAGATGAAAGCTTGGAGCTAGCTTTAAAAATTGTTGAAGCTGCAGCAGACCGCAAGGGAGATAATATTCTTTTGCTAAAAGTATCAGATGTGACTTATTTGGCCGATTATTTTGTAATTATTACGGGCTATTCTAACGCACAGATTCGAGCTATTTATCAGGCCATCGCCCAAAAAACGGAATTAGAGTGCCAGCGCTATCCCGTACGAGTGGAAGGCCAAGGGGAGGGGAGTTGGATTTTGATGGACTATGGAGATGCGATCGTCCATATTTTCAAACCAAAAGAGCGAGAATTTTATAATTTAGAAGCTTTTTGGGGTCATGGGGAACAAATAGATATTTCCGAGTTGACTGAATAGAATAGATTTATAGTGGTTAGTTGTTAATTGTTAGTCGTTAATTCCCAATTTCACAATCTGATGTAAAATCCAAATCTAACAGCAATTATGAGAGAAAGAGCATCAGTATGTCCCGTTCCAGAAGAACAACAACCAGTAAACGAATATCAAGAGCTAAAAGAATCCTGGTTATTTAGCTGGGTAACATTAGATTTACCGCAGTATTTAAAAAAACTAACTTGGGTGTGGGTAATAAGCTGGGTCATATCGGGGCCAGTAGCAGCGGCAAGCTTTCCGCCAGAAAAAAACCCGGTTCTTTTTTTTCTGGCTGGTGGCGGTGGTGCGCTGATGCTTTTAATATTAGTTTGGCTGAGATTGTATTTAGGATGGGTGTATGTGCGATCGCGCTTGCTAAATACCCAAGTTTTCTATGAGGAAACCGGTTGGTATGACGGTCAAATCTGGGCGAAAACACCAGAAGCATTAACAAAAGATCGCTTAATTGTTGACTACCAATTAAAACCTATTCTCCAAAGATTGCGGCGAACTTTTTCCGGTTTTTTAATCTTAATAATTATTGGGTTGCTCCTGTGGAGTATTTTTTAATTATGGTTAGCACAAATAATTACTCCATCCCCTTCTTAAAAAGAAGGGGTAATTGTTAATTGTTAATTGTTAATTGTTGAAGCATTACCAAGAGAAAATATGATAAGGGGAAAACAGATACAAACCTCAGAACTAGAAGTAAGACTGCTGCGGGAAGGCATCGTCGAATCAACCCATCACGTCCAGGCCACGGTTAGCGACCATCGAGGGCGAGTTTTGTCCGTAGCGGGTACACCGGATACTACTGCATTCGTGCGATCGGCACTCAAACCATTTCAGGCCCTAGCAGTCATAACTACTGGGACCTTAGAACGCTACGATTTAACAGACACAGACTTGGCAATTATGTGCGCTTCTCACCAAGGCAAGATAGAGCAAGCGCGACAAGCTTTTAACATCCTCTGGCGTAGCGAGATCGCCCCTAATTCGCTTCAATGCCCAATTCCACCAGGCAAAAAAAGTCCCCTGGAACACAACTGCTCTGGCAAACACGCCGGAATGCTAGCCGTCTGCAAGCAAAGACATTGGCCCTTGGAAACTTATATGCAGCTCAAACATCCAGTGCAGCAGTTAATTTTGGGCAAAGTGGCAGAACTCCTGGGGATGCCTGCCGAGGAATTTATCGGGGCCAGGGACGATTGTGGCGCTCCTACTTATTTAATGGAGTTGGGGCAAATGGCTACTTTGTACGCCAAGTTGGCATCGGGAAATAATTTGGACATCGAACGCATAGTGCGGGCCATGACTAACAATCCGGCCCTGGTAGCAGGAGATGGCCATTTTGATACTGAGGTGATGCGCTCCAGCGAAGGAGAATTGGTCAGTAAGGCCGGGGCGGAAGGCGTCCAGTGTATCGGTCGGATCGGAGAAGGTATGGGCCTGGCCATTAAGGTGATGGATGGTGCGAAGCGGGCTAAATATGCTGTGGCCATTCACTTGCTGACTCAGTTGGGTTGGATGAACCCTGCCCTCGCTGAATCTCTGGCAGAAACTTACATGACTCTCAACGACTTTAAACGTTTAGAAGTGGTCGGAGAACTCCATTTCGCTTAAAAAATGGCCCCGAACTAAGTTAAGAAAAGGGGCCCAAAAAAAAATTTCCCAAAAATTCTCCTTGGGGGTTGCAAATTTTAAAAGTTTATGACTATAATAATAAACAAGGAAATAACGACGCGGGGTAGAGCAGTCTGGTAGCTCGTCGGGCTCATAACCCGAAGGTCAGTGGTTCAAATCCGCTCCCCGCCACCAACCAAATAAAACAACAAAAAGGCCTCTTTCATTAAAAGAGGCCTTTTTGTTATTGCCAGTCAAAAAACCCCGTATTGTTAATTGTCAATTATCTATTGTCTATTGTCTATTGTCTATTGTTAATATTTAATTGTCAATTTTTCTCTTCCCAATTCCCCATTCCCAATTCCCCATTCCCAACTCCCCATTCCCCATTCCCAATTCCCAAACCTACGCAACAGTTAAATTCCCAATATTGACTTATAATTCAACGTATTAACCTTTACCCCGCTTGATTTCCATCCTCTGACAGCTTCAAGGCCAGGAGAGAAGCTGTTGTGTAGCCATAAAACGGAAAAACCCGCCCCCTTGGCAATGGAGACCGGTTAATGTTTGGGACCGATAGGGCCGTTAGGAACCAACCGCGCGATCGATGCAAGAAAAAGGCCCTATCCCAACTGCGGCGACAGCGGGATAGGGCTTACTTGTTCTCTTACTCCCCAAGATACTCAACCCAATCCTTATTAAAAGAAAATCTCCTCTAATAATCATCAATCGTCAATCGTTAATCGTTAATTATTAATCGTCTATTGTCTGTTGCTAATATTTAATTGTTAATGTGCGATTCGTGGGGCAGAAACGGGCCACTGGCCTAAATAATAGCCCCTTAGTGGCCAAGACATACGGAAAGAAAACCCGTGGCCCTAAAAACTTAATTACCTTGGCGGTGAAAGTCCGCTCGTCCTGCTGTTGGACTGACTGCATGGCCCCCTGGGTAGAGACTGGACATCAATCCCAGAAGCGGGGGCAAAAGGGGCAACGACGAGGATACACCCAAACGACCCCAAGCGAGTCTTCTAAGCTGACAAACAGGAAGGTGTGCGATTCGTGGGGCAGAAACGGGCCTAATGCCTAAATAATAGCCCCTTAGTGGCCAATACTTATGGAAATATAAACCGTGGCCCTAAAAACTTAATTACCTTGGCGGTGAAAGTCCGCTCGTCCTGCTGTTGGACTGACTGCATGGCCCCCTGGGTAGAGACTGGACATCAATCCCAGAAGCGGGGGCAAAAGGGGCAACGACGAGGATACACCCAAACGACCCCAAGCGAGTCTTCTAAGCTGACGAAAAGTAAGGAAATAAAACTCTCGATAGTTCGAACCAACCGGCCTGAAATAGGGTTGTTAGGGAGACCTAACTAAGAGTGTATGTAGGTTGGAGGCCCCAGGATACTAAGGGACAGAGAGGCGGGCTTAGACATACCTCCGTTTAAGCCAACAGTCAAGGCCCTCTCCGGGAGATTTTACCCAGCTAAGGAAGACAAATAAGGTAATTAGGAAACGAAGTAACCCCCAGACAACACCAGGTAAAAAGGTCGAAGATCCTGGTAGCCATCCAAGGTGAATATCTGCAATCCAGCAGGTTATATGGGGAAAGGATTCAGTAAGAAGCTAAGGCACTTATGTAATGTAAGTGATATGCTGACGTACTGACTGAGGTATTCTTAAAGATTTGCAAATAGAGGTCAAAATGACCAAAACGTACCGTAAAAAGTCAAAAAGGAAAAACCGCAGCTTCTATAAAAGGCAGTGGAAGGCCCTAAATGATACCAGTATTTACGACAGCGTGGTATGGGACAACTACGATATGGCAACTGATGTAAGTCAAGTGCCAGAAGTAAAATGGCGTTCGCTTAACTGGAAGAACATTGAACGTCGAGTATTCAAGCTATCATTTACTCATCTTTAAGGCATCCAGTCGTGGCGAAGTCAGCTTTCAGGCGCAGATATCAAAAGCTTTTGACCAAAAGCTACTACGCAAGGTTGTTAGCTGTTAGGCGGGTCACTCAAGACAATCAAGGCAAAAAGACAGCCGGAGTCGATGGAATCAGGAACCTGAAACCAAAACAAAGGTTTAATTTAGTCAAGATGATTGAGAAAACCCAGAAAAAGGCCAAACCTACCCGCCGGGTATGGATACCCAAACCAGGTCGTGACGAAAAGCGGCCACTAGGAATACCCACTATGTACGACCGTGCGCTGCAAGGTTTACATAAAATGGCCCTAGAACCCGAATGGGAAGCCAAATTCGAGCCTAACAGTTACGGTTTTAGACCAGGACGGTCGGCGCAAGATGCAATTGAGCAAATTTTCGTGTGCATAAATCAAAAACCAAAATATGTACTAGACGCGGACATTGCAAAATGTTTCGACCAAATTAACATTATGGCACTTATGGAAAAAGTCGGAAGATACCACGGTAAAAAACTCATCAAAAAATGGTTAAAAGCCGGGGTTATGGACGACGGACAATTCCAGGAGATTGAGGAAGGTACACCTCAAGGAGGGGTAATTAGTCCCCTACTTGCCAACATAGCTCTACACGGCATGGAAGAGGCCATTAAAGAATATGCCTTAAAAGAACCTCTAACAAAATGGACAACAGCATATTCGGAAAAGAGAGGTCATCATCGAGCAAGGATAAATGACCGTAAGAGAATGGAATCCTTAGCCTTAATAAGGTATGCCGATGACTTCGTAATAATGCATCAAGATTTAGAGGTAGTATTAGGTGCAAGAAAAGTCATAGAGGAATGGTTAAAACCAATAGGTTTAGAACTAAAACCAGAAAAAACCCGCATAGCCCACACCCTCAACAAACATGAGGATGAGCAACCAGGGTTCGACTTCTTAGGATTTAATATCCGTCAATACGAAGTCCACACCCCTAAGAAACGCGGGTATAAAACGCTGATAAAACCCAGTAAAAAATCGGTGAGAACTCACTATGAGAAGTTGAAAGCGATTTTTGATTCACATAAAACCGCCCCTGCAATTTTATTGATTAGTAGATTAAATCCGATTATTAAAGGATGGTGTAACTACTACAAGGGAGCCATAAGCAAGAAGATTTTCTCCAAACTGGATAACCTAGTATGGAAACGCTTATGGCGATGGTGTAAGAGAAGACACCCCAATAAAACTGGGAAATGGGTAAAAGCCAAATACTTTAAACCCATTGACAAGAAACGATGGAAATTCAATGTCAATGGGATAGAACTTGCATTACATAGCTCTACGGAGATTGTAAGGCATAAAAAAGTAAAAGGCAATAATTCCCTTTACGATGGTCAAACATATGTGCGATTCGTGGGGCAGAAACAGGCCTAATGCCTAAATAATAGCCCCTTAGTGGCCAAGACTTATGGAATCTAGAACCCGTGGCCCTAAAAACTTAATTACCTTGGCGGTGAAAGTCCGCTCGTCCTGCTGTTGGACTGACTGCATGGCCCCCTGGGTAGAGACTGGACATCAATCCCAGAAGCGGGGGCAAAAGGGGCAACGACGAGGATACACCCAAACGACCCCAAGCGAGTCTTCTAAGCTGATGAACAAGAAGGTAATAAAACTCTCGATATACCAGACCAACCGGCCTGAAATAGGGTTGTTAGGGAGACTTAACTAAGAGTGTATTTAGGTTGGAGGCCCCAGGATACTAAGGGACAGAGAGGCGGATCTGGATATGTTTGTGTCCATATCAACAGTCAATGCCCTCTCCGGGAGAATTTATCCAGCTAAGGAAGACAAATAAGGTAATTAGGAAACGAAGTAACCCCCGTATAACACCAGGTAAAAGGTCGAATACCCTGGTAGCCATCCGAGGTGAAATATCTGCTTTCTTCAGCAGGTTATATGGGGAAAGGATTCAGTAAGAAGCTAAGGCACTTATGTAATATAAGTGATATGCTGACGTACTGACTGAGGTATTCTTAAAGATTTGTAAATAGAGGTCAAAATGACCAAAACGTACCGTAAAAAGTCAAAAAGGAAAAACCGCAGCTTCTATAAAAGGCAGTGGAAGGCCCTAAATGATACCAGTATTTACGACAGCGTGGTATGGGACAACTACGATATGGCAACTGATGTAAGTCAAGTGCCAGAAGTAAAATGGCGTTCGCTTAACTGGAAGAACATTGAACGTCGAGTATTCAAGCTATCATTTACTCATCTTTAAGGCATCCAGTCGTGGCGAAGTCAGCTTTCAGGCGCAGATATCAAAAGCTTTTGACCAAAAGCTACTACGCAAGGTTGTTAGCTGTTAGGCGGGTCACTCAAGACAATCAAGGCAAAAAGACAGCCGGAGTTGATGGAATCAGGAACCTGAAACCAAAACAAAGGTTTAATTTAGTCAAGATGCTTGAGAAAACCAGAAAAAAGGCTAAACCCACCCGCAGGGTATGGATACCAAAACCAGGTCGCGACGAAAAGAGACCGCTAGGAATACCAACAATGTATGACCGGGCGATGCAAGGTTTACATAAAATGGCCCTAGAACCCGAATGGGAAGCTAAATTCGAGCCAAACAGTTATGGTTTCAGACCAGGACGGTCAGCGCAAGATGCAATTGAGCAAATTTATAATTGCATAAATCGGAAAACGAAATATGTACTGGACGCGGATATTGCAAAATGCTTTGACCGAATTAACATTATGGCACTTCTGGAAAAAGTCGAAAAATACCACGGTAAGAAACTCATCAAAAAGTGGTTAAAAGCCGGGGTAATGGACAACGAACAATTCCAGGAGACTGTGGAAGGAACACCACAGGGAGGGGTAATTAGTCCCCTACTTGCCAACATAGCTCTACATGGTATGGAAGAAGCCATTAAAGAATATGCCTTAAAAGAACCTCTAACAAAATGGACAATGGCATATTCCGAAAAGAAAGGTCATTTCCTTAGAAGGATAAATGACTGGGAAAGAAGAATGGATTCTTTGGCCCTGATAAGGTATGCCGATGACTTCGTTATAATGCACCAAAATTTAGAGGTCATATTAGGTGCAAGAAAAGTCATAGAGGAATGGTTAAAACCAATAGGTTTAGAACTAAAACCAGAAAAAACCCGCATAGCTCACACCCTCGAAAAACATGAGGGCGAGCAACCGGGGTTCAACTTCTTAGGAATTAACATCCGTCAATACGAAGTTCATACCTCAATGAAACGCGGGTATAAAACGCTGATAAGACCTAGTAAAAAATCGGTGAGAACTCACTATGAGAAATTAAAAGCGGTTTTTGATACATATAAAATCGCCCCTGCAATTTCATTGATTAGTAAATTAAATCCGATTATTAGAGGATGGTGCAACTACTACAAAGGAGTCACAAGCAAGAAAATATTCTCCAAACTGGATAACCTAGTATGGAAACGCTTATGGCGCTGGTCGAAAAGAAGGCACCCCAATAAATCTGGGAAATGGATAAAGGCCAAATACTTTAAACCCACTGACAAGAAACAATGGTGCTTTAATGTCAATGGGATTGAACTTGCTTTGCATAGCTCTACGGAGATTGTAAGGCATAAAAAGGTAATAGGCAACAATTCTCCTTACAATGGGCAAACCCATTATTGGGCGGCCAGGAGAGGAAAACACCCAGAAACATCAGCAACAGTAGCAAAGCTGCTTCAAAAGCAAAAAGGAAGATGCGCATCTTGCGGATTACACTTCCAGCCCGAAGACAAAATCGAGGTTGACCACCAAGTACCAAGGGCCATTGGAGGTAAAGACGAGTACAAGAATTTACAACTTTTGCATCGTCACTGCCATGATACGAAAACAACCAATGACCTGATGATGATTGAACTTCATAAGAACAGCCAACCTGAAAAGGGAAGGACTAAGAAGGAATCGTCGAATCGTCAAAAGCCGGATGTTCAAAGAAATACTGAAGAGGAGCCGTGTGCCGTGAAAGTGGCAAGCCCGGTTCTGAAGACGAGTCGGACTGGTAACAGTCTGGCTTAGTTTAACTATTGGGCAGCCAGAAGGGGAAAACACCCAGAAACATCAGCAACAGTAGCAAGACTACTTCAAAAGCAAAAGGGAAGATGCGCATCTTGCGGACTACACTTCCTGCCCGAAGATAAAATCGAGGTTGACCACCGAGTACCGAAGGCATTGGGAGGAAAGAACGAGTACAAGAACTTACAACTTTTGCACCGTCATTGCCACGATACGAAAACAGCCGATGACCTGAAGATGATAGAACTTCATAAGAACAGCCAACCTGAAAAGGGAAGGACTAAGAAGGCGTCATCGAATCGTCAAAGGCCGGATGTTCAAAGAAATACCGAAGAGGAGCCGTGTGCCGCGAAAGTGGCAAGCACGGTTTTGGTGCGACTCGTTGCTACTAGGAGCTTCTAGGGACTAGAAGGGTATGAGTAGCGTCTAATGAGGCCACGGAGGAAGAGCCTGCAACAAGCGAGGCCACCAAAGAAGAAGCCCCGTGGATAACTGAGTTGCGGATGTGGGTGAAAGTCCCACCCGCTAAGGGACAGCAGACTCCCGACCCAGCCACACCGAGCTAGACCTTTTCCACTAGCGGAGTGAAGCTGGCATCAGGCCCCAATCAGAGCCAATGTGATTAGGCACACTGGGGGTAATGGGGAGACGGCACGGGTACCTTACGGAATGTCCTGAAAAAGCGTCTCAGTGCTTGGCAGGAGTCACTTTAATCTCCTGACCAGACATGGGAAACTCCCACGCCATCTCAGAACAATAGGCGTATCCCCGGGAACCATGTAGGCGAATTGGACAGCCCTAAACCGTCATAACAATCTGCAACTCGGAACGAGGAAAAACGGTAGGCAAGTCTAGCCAAAGCAGGTTAGTTGGTTAGTAGGCCCGAAAGCGCGGAAATCTTGCTATCGGGTAGGATGGGGGAACGAAATTGCCCCCGGCAGTCGAGAAACTGCTCCTGATGGGTGATGACGCTTAGACACCTTGAAAAAGAGTGAAGCTTCCTTTTATAGGCACTCCCTGACAGAGACAGTGGAAGATTAGAACAACCAAACTTTGACCCAGTTTGACCCTAATCAACGGATTTTGTCTCACTCCGAGACGTTACCACAGACTGCTAGGAGCCGGATGCGGTGAAAGTCGCTTGTCCGGTTCTGAAGTAGAGGTGCGGAGGGTAATACCTCCCATCGACTATAACAAGACGAGTCGGGCTGGTAACAGCCTGGCTTAGTTTAACTATTAATCGTCAATCATTAATCGTCAATCGTTAATCGTCAAATTTTCTATGCCCCATTCTCAAATTCCCATTCCCAAAACCCCATTCCCAAATCCCCATTCCCAAAAAGCAAAATTGCTTCGTTTCACTCGCAACGCTTCGCCCCTTTGGACCCATCTCAAATAAAACTGCTATAGAGGTAGAAAGGAACCGGCACCATGTCCTTAGTAGGAAAACAGGCCATCGCCAAGAATCCGATAGCAGCCTAAAATGATAAAATTAAACCAGGCAATCAAAGGAGAAAAACAAATGACAGCCCAACTTAAAAGACCCATATTAATAAGCGGTATCGGACTTTCTTTAGCCCTGGCACTGGTGCAGAGCATCCAACATTCAGTAACAGAAGTGGGAGAAACAGCCCTCTTAGGCATTATTGCCCTGAGTACCTGGGTATGGTTGTTCGGGAAAAAACCCAAACAAGTGGAGCTAACCACCGGATACCAAGCCCCAACCAACGAAAAAGTCGAAAAAGCTATCGCCGGTTCCAACGCCACCATCCAACGACTAGCAGCAGAAGCGCAAGCGGCCAACACCAAACAACAACTAACCGATCGCATCTCCCAATTAAAAGAATCTGCCATCAAACTCCCAGAAGAACTCAAACGACAACAACTCCATCTCAACCTTATCGGCAGTAAAAGCGCCGGCAAAACCACCATAGCAGAACAATTAAAATCGAACTGGTTGCCCGCAGTCCCTCGAAAAATAGAACTCACAGAAACAACCTGCCCTGGAATAGAAACCGCCGAAAAAACCCCGTCCCCTTGCGACCTAACCTTATTCATCGTCGCCGAAGACCTAACAGAACCAGAATACAAAGCGATCGCCTCCCAAACCTCCAAAGGTCAACGAACAATCCTAATTTGGAACAAAAAAGACCGATACCTGCCGGAACAACAACCGCAAATCCTCCAAAAGTTGCGGGACAGAGTAGCCAAGATTTTACCCTCAGAAGACGTAGTAGCCGTCGCCGCCTCCCCCAACCAGATAAAAGTAAGGCAACATCAACCGGACGGTACCGTTAAAGAATTTCTAGAAACCTCAAACCCAGACATATCAACCCTGACCGAAAGACTAACTAAAATCCTGGAAAAAGAAAGCCAACAATTAGTCTGGGCAGCAACAATTCAAAAAGCAGAAGCAATTAAATTAGAAGCAAAAACCCTGCTAAATCAAATCCGCAAAGAACGGGCAATGCCAATTATCGAACAATATCAATGGATAGCTGCTTCGGCGGCATTTGCCAATCCATTTCCGGCTTTAGATTTATTAGCAACCGCCGCAGTTAACGCCCAATTAATAGTAGATTTAGGAGCAATTTACCAACAAAAAATTTCCTTAGAACAAGCAAAACAAATAGCAGGCAGCATAGCTAACTTAATGTTGAAATTAGGATTAGTCGAACTTTCGACTAAAACCTTGAGCGCTATTTTAAAAAGCCATGCCGCGACTTTTGTAGCCGGTGGAGTTGTTCAAGGAACCAGCGCTGCTTATTTAACTCGAATAGCGGGTTTGACCTTGTTGGAATACTTACAATCCCAAGAAATTGCTATCGATTCTAATAGCAATTCCTTGAATTTGGATAGCTTAAGTAAAATTCTTAAATCAGTATTTCAACAAAATCAGCAGTTGAGTTTCTTGCAATCTTTTGTCAAGCAAACTTTGGGGCGGGTTTTACCTCAGTCCCAACAGCAAAAAGTGGAAGTTATCAATGGTTAAGCTGAGAGCATCCCATATTTGTAATTTTTCGATATGAGTGAGTAAATAAATATGCAAAATTGAGATGCTCCCATGGTTAAGCTAGCGATCGCCTATTAGACAATTGACCATTGGATAGTCAACCAACAACCAACAATCGCCACCCAAACAACCAACAACCAACAACCTTGCGCCAATCAAAATCTCAAAAGAAAACGGACCCTCTTTTCAAAGAAAAATCCTGCGAGGTAGGGGAGCGCCATGGCAAGCTAGCAAAAAGAAGCTTGCGACAGGCCCTCGCTCGCTATTCTCAAATACGCAGCAAATCGAAAAGCCCCGAAATGCAAGCCCTTATGCAAGCCAAACTCGATATCCTAAAATCGAACTTAGACAAACTCGACCAAAAAGTAATTCGCATTGCCGCCTTCGGTTTAGTCAGCCGGGGCAAATCAGCAGTATTAAACGCCCTATTAGGACACAAAATTCTCCAAACCGGACCCATAAATGGCATAACTCAGTGGCCGCGTTCGGTTCGCTGGAATCCAACACTGCCGTTTCGAGTGGAAGAGGCAGAGGAACAAACCGCAGCCATTGATTTAATCGATACCCCAGGATTAGACGAAGTAGCAGGGGAAGCGCGGGGGGAGATGGCAAAGCAGGTAACGCGGGAAGCCGACTTGATATTATTCGTAGTTTCTGGAGACATTACCCGAACCGAGTACGACGCTTTGTGCGAATTGAGCCAGTCCGAAAAACCGCTGATTTTAGCGTTCAATAAAATCGACCTCTATACAGAAAAGGAACGAGAAGAGATTTATCAAAATTTGCGATCGTCAAACTCTTTAATACGGCAAGAGGCAAGAGGCAAAAGGCAACAGTGGCAAGAGGTAAAAGGGGAGAGGCAAGAGGTAAAAGGCAACAGTAGTGCAGAACCTGACTCTTGCCTTAAGCCTCTTGCCTCTTGCCTTCCCCAAGTTGTAATGGTAGCGGCGGAACCCGCACCAGTGCCAGTTCGGGTCGAGAGTCCCGATGGCAAAGTGACTCACGAATGGGAGACCCCACCGCCGCAAATAGAAGAATTAAGAAATAAACTCTTGGAAATAGTAAGTCGCTCTGGACCCTCACTTTTAGCCCTTAACGCCTTAGTGCAAGCCAGAGATGCAGAAACCGCACTCGCCAGCAAAACCATTCAATTGCGAAAAACCCAATCGGACGATTTAATCTGGCAATATGCCATAAGTAAGGCAGTGGCGGTAGCTTTAAATCCCGTTGCCGTACTAGACGTATTGGGGGCAACCGTGGCAGATTTAGTTTTGATTCGGTCTTTAGCTCGACTGTATAATTTGCCAATGACCAGTTACGAGGCCGGGAAACTTTGGAAAACGATTATGTTTGCCGCAGGCGGGCTTTTGTTAAGCGAGTTCGGCAGCAATTTGTTGTTGGGGGTCGGGAAGTTCGATTTTACAAGTTATATTGGAGTCGCTGCCACTCAAGCTGGAATCGCTGCTTATGGAACATCAGCGGTGGGACAAGCGGCTAGGGTTTATTTGGAAAGGGGCTGTACTTGGGGACCTTTGGGACAAGACCGGGTGATTCGAGAGATTGTTGAGGGTATGGCTAATGGTCAATAGTAGGCAAAAGGCAAATTGCCTCTTGCCTATTGCCTGCCTCTTGCCTGACTTCTGCGGCGAAGTCTAATTAAAATCGTCGAAATTATCATCCCGGGATGCCTCGTCGGGAATCTCGTCCTCCTCCGCGAGTTCGTCGTAAGTTCGTCCTGCCATAGCCTCATCGCTATCAAAATCGTCATCATCGTACTCAGCTGTCATCGCCCCATTCAAATCTAAAACGCCAGCAAAAGGACTCCCATCCTCATCGGGAACCTCCTCCTCCCAGGCATCCCAACGTTGAGAATCTTCCAAAGCCTCCTCATAAGCATTAAACCCAGTTCCCGCAGGAATCAACCGTCCGATAATCACATTCTCCTTAAGACCGCGCAACCAATCGGACTTTCCTTCAATAGCAGCCTCCGTAAGTACCCGAGTCGTCTCCTGGAAAGAAGCAGCAGAAATGAAACTATCAGTATTCAAACTCGCCTTAGTAATCCCCAACAGCATCGGCGTATATTCAGCACCCGCCCCCCCAGTAATAGCCATAGCTTCCGAGACCTGTTCCACCTGACGCAGTTCCACCAATTCTCCCGGCAACATCACCGTATCCCCCCCGTCGTCGATGCGGACCTTAGAGGTCATCTGGCGGACGATTACCTCAATGTGTTTGTCGCTGATATCAATGCCTTGGGATTGATAGACAGATTGAACCTCCCCGACCAAGAACAGTTGGGCAGCCTCGAAAGCCTTGAGGGCAGCCTCGTAGTTAGAAAGCTTTTCCTTGTAATAATTGAAATAAATCTCCAAAATTTCGTGAGGGTTGCGGGGGCCGTCGGTCAGAGGTTCGCCCACATCGACTCGTTGCCCGTCGCTAACGATGGGGTTTTGGCCGGGACCGACAGCGTATTGGGCGACAGTTCCATCGTCAGCGAGTACGCTGAGTTCTGCAATATCGTCGGTAACTTGGACATTAGCGGTTCCCGGGGCCGAAGCTAGCACGCAGGATTCTCTCGGCTTTCGAGCTTCTAACAGCTCCTCGATGCGGGGCAAGCCCTGGATGATATCGCCAGTTTTCGCACGCTCGAACACCAACAGAACTAAGTTATCGCCCCGCTGTACGAGGTCGCCGTCTTCAGTTAGAACGATCGCTCCTGGGGAGACTCGATAAGGCCGGGCGCGACGGAGTACGATTTCGTTGCCATAAGGGGGGAATCTTTTGGCAGATACCATTGCCGATTCTTCCAGACAGACTCCGGGGGCGATTTCAGTGCCAGCTACTAATAGGTCTCCAGGCTTAATGTTGGGGTCGATGTTGAGGGTGTCGGCGACTTCTAGGTAGGTTAAGTCTGCTTCCCGGACCACGAGGATGCGACGAATGGCTTCGACTCCAGAGCGAATGCCTCGAACTTCTCCCGGTTCTTTGGAAAGGATTTCGGTTCGGGCTACGATGTCCCCGGGGGCGATAGTTTGTCCGCTTTTGACTAATATTTGGGTGCGGGTAGTGCCGTGGGTGTCGCCGGTGTTGTCCCGACGGATGGCTAAAGATTCTAAAATGACTAGCTGGAGGCGCATTGCTCCTTTCTCTTCCGGGTCGGGGAGCAACTCGATGTCGGCTGCTAGCTGGGGGGCATCTTCTCCGATTTCTAATACTAATTGAGTGCGGAGCAGTTCGACTCCAGCGACGGATTTTACTCGTTCTCCGTCTTTGTAGGGGAGCCGTTGGACCGCTCGCAGTTCGATGGATTCGCTGATGGAACTTTGGGAGGGGATGGGGGGAACGTCAGGTACGGCGAATTCGATAGCGGGCCTTAATAGCAAGCCGAGTCCTTCCGGGGTTTCGACGAATTCGATGTATTTCATTTCTGAGACGGTGAGGCCGGCGATGATTTCTTGCCCGGGGATGGCAATTTGGCCGTCGAACATCGTTAGTTCTTCGAGGTTGGCTTCAAAGTCGCAGATTTGGAGCTGTCCTGGTTTGATAACTATTTCTCGGAGGATGTCGTTTTTTTGATGGACTTCAACTACTCCAGCGCTCTGGCAGAATACGTCTTTGACGATTTCGGTGCCGGCTTCGACGTATTGGCCGTCTTCTACTTGGAGTAGGGAACTGTCCTTGTTGATTTCGTGGCATTCTTCGGGTATCCAAAGCAGGGTGCCTCCCTTGGTGACTTCGTGGCCCATTTTGGCTTTGCCCCGTCGGACTTCTACTCCACCGTATTTAATGGTGCCTCCGGTGCTGGTGCGGTAGGTGTCGTCTATCATTTCGGCGATGACTTCGTGGTTGCCTACTTTGCTGCCGGGTACTACTTTGAGGGCGAATTTTTGGCCGTTTTGGGTTTCGATGACGTATTGTTCCCGGTTGGCCGTGCTTTCGAGGAGGACTTTGGCTTGGTCTAGGAGGACGCTGGCTGTGATTACTTCGATTTCTCTGGGTAGGTCCGTTGTAGAACTGGCATCTTGTGTAGAACTGGTATCTTGTGTAGAACTGGTATCTTGTGTAGAACTGGTATCTTGTGTAGAACTGGCATCTTGCCAGTTATCCTCTAAAGGCAGGCGGACTACCCCTCCGTGTTCGGTTTTGAGTTTGGTTTGGGCAAGGATGGAGTTTTTTTCGATGCGATCGCTATTTTTGACTGCAGCTTCGGCTCCGGGGGGGAGGTTGTAAACTTCGCCGGCTAGTATCCAGATGAGTCCGCTTCGGGTAGCGATGCGGGTGGTGCTGCCTTGGCGGTCGGTTTTGTCTTCTATTCCTTCTAGGGAGGCGAATTTGATTTCCCCGGCTAGGTCGGTAGTTACTTCTTTGGTTACTTTTTCCGTTGTTTTGCGGACGCTTCCTGCTTTAGGGACTTCGGCGAGGATTGCTCCTTTTTTTACCGTTTGGCCGTTGCCGACCATGAGGATTGCTCCTTGGGGTAGGGCTATGGTTTGAATTTCTCTTTCTAGTCCCCCAGTTTCTGAGGAGAGTTCTATGGTAGCGTTGCTTTCGACTATGAAAGCTTCTTCTCCGTGTCGGGTGCGGAAGGGCCTGACTCGGAGGGTTGGGGGGAATTGGATTTGGCCGCTGCTGGGGGCGTTGAGGGACCGGGCTAGCTCCCCTGTGAAGACTCCCCCGGTGTGGAAGGTGCGCATGGTTAGTTGGGTTCCGGGTTCGCCTATGGATTGGGCGGCGATGATGCCTATGGCTTCTCCCAGGTCAACTGAGTGGGAGTGGGCTAGGCTCCACCCGTAGCAGCGCTGGCAAACTGACCGGGGGGTTTCGCAGGTTAGGGGGGAGCGTACTGGGATTTCTTCGATTCCGGTTTGGGCGATCGATAATGCTAGTTCCCCGGATATGGCTTGGTTGCGGATTGCTCTTTCTTGTCCCGCGGTTACTGGCTGTTGGGTTTGGGGGTCGATGATGTCCGCTGCTAATACTCGCCCCAGGAGTTTGTCTTTTAACGGGATTAGTACGCGATCGCCTTCTTTCATGCTGGATAGCTTGATGTGCCGCTCTGTCCCGCAGTCTATTTCCCGAACGATGACGTCTTGGGATACATCTACTAAACGTCTGGTTAGGTAGCCGCTGTCTGCGGTGCGCAGGGCTGTATCGACTAAGCCTTTGCGGGCACCGTAGGAGGAGATGATGTATTCGGTGACTGTTAGTCCTTCTCGGAAGTTGGTTTTGATTGGGAGGTCGATGATTTCTCCTTGGGGGTCGGCCATTAGTCCGCGCATTCCTACTAATTGCCTGACTTGGGAAATGTTTCCCCGCGCTCCACTGAAGGCCATCATATAGACTGAATTGAGGGGGTCGCTGCTTCTGAAGTTGCGCACTACTTCGTCTTTTAGGGATTCGGAGGTGTTGTTCCAGGTATCGATTACTTTCTGGAAGCGCTCTACTTCGGTTATTTCTCCTTTGACGTACCTCTCTTCTGTGGTGCGGATTTCTTCTTCGGCTTCTTCTATTAGCTCCCGCTTCGATGGGGGTACTTGCAGGTCGTCGACGCTGATGGATACTCCTGCTTTGGTTGCGTATCTAAATCCTAAGTCTTTGAGTTCGTTGGCTAGGACTGCGGTGCGGGCCGTTCCGTAGTTGCTGAAAGCCCAGGAGATTAGTTTTTTGAGTTGGCCTTTGTTGATTACTTTGTTTCTGAATATCATTGTCTATTGTTAATATTTAATTGCTTATTGTTAATTGCTTATTGTTAATTGCTTATTGTTAATTGCTTATTGTTAATTGTCTATTGTTAATATTTCATCTTAACCATTAGCAATTAGCCATTAGCAATTAGCGTTAATTTCTGGGTGAGTTCGGCAAGCCCTAATTAATCCACGTCTTTATAAGTTAAATAATTAACGATTTGATAGATTGTATTGCGAGCCACGCCGTATTTTAAAGCTAATTTTTTTTGACTTTCACCACCTCCGTATTCGCGACGAATTCGATGTATTTCAGTATTAGTGAACAACCTTGGATTGGTTTGGCGACCTTTAGAAACTGCATCCATTACATTTTCGATTTGGGTCCCCTCGAATAGGTGTTCTGGATTGATGCACGCAGGTTTATCGCAACTGTGACAAGCCATTATTTCGGGCAGCAAATCCCGTCCCAGTTTTTCTTTTAATGCCAAACGGTGTACTGCCAACGGTTCAGAGCCGTTCATCCTTTTATAGCCATAGCCGTCTGGATGAATAAAGCCTTGATAAATCAAGCATCCTTTATTGTCTGATTCATCCAGTCTTGCTTCTAGGGAGGGTGGAACTATGACGATATCTTCTGGAGGTTTAGGAAAGCTTAAGACTCGTTTAATGGTTTCTCTACTGACTTCATATTCTTTTGCCAATCTCGTGTAAGTTGCTCCCTTTTCGTGTTTTTCGTGTATTTCTCTTACTTGGACCGCATTTAGTTTATAACTACGAGATAGATGTTTGTGTTTGTTGTCTTTACGGCCTTTGATAATGGCATCTTGGGTGTTTTCTCTTGATGTTCCAACTACGAGATGTTCGGGATTGATGCACAGGCGATTATCGCACAAGTGCATTACTACCAATCCTTCTTCTATTTCTTTTCCCGAATTTAGTTCGATCGCGGCTCGGTGAACTAGCTTGTCTTTGCCCTTTACGAGTTTGTGACCGTATCCAGTTGCACGTTTGGCTCCTGTCCAGATAATGCAACCGTTACTTGCTAGAAGTCCGGTTATCCCTGGAGCAACCTGTAAGCGATCGCCCGGTATTGCTTCATCAAATTCACGATTAACCATCTATTGTTAATGACTCAGTTATAGTTTGATTTAAAATTATCCGACCCGGGGTGGTTAAAACGTACTGGCTTACGGGCATTCCCTCAAAGTAACGTACCTGACGGGATTTGATATAAACCTTAGTTACTTTGCCCTCGGCATTAAAATGAAGCCGATAAAGGTTATAGCGTTTGACTAAGCTACCATCTGTTCCATTTTCGACACTAATCGCTTCTCCCAATTCGTCTGGTAAAATCCTGCTATCTGTTGGCATCCAATACACTTTTATTACGCTACTATCCTCCAGCCATAATTCTTCTGGCGGCATTTCTTCTGGTTTATCCGTTTCCACCTTGACTGATGGTGCTAGACGCACGAATACTAATGTATGTAAGCTTACTTGAGAATGCTGATAAGCTGCGATCGCTGCCTCCATGTTAGCGAAGTAAAATACGCTCTGCCCTTGCTCTTTATGGTTTTCTGCTGTCAAGTAGTAACAACCCAAAACCATATCTTGACTTGGTGTTATAATCGGAATGCCCGTGGCTGGAGACAATATATTGTTAGACGCTAGCATTAACAACCTCGCCTCCGCTTGTGACTCTAGCGATAGTGGAACATGCACAGCCATTTGGTCGCCGTCAAAATCGGCGTTAAACGCCGGACATACCAGAGGATGTAGTTGTATGGCTCTTCCTTCTACAAGAATCGGCTCAAAAGCCTGTATACCTAATCTATGCAATGTGGGGGCACGATTCAACATTATCGGATGCCCTGAGATTGCTTCTTCTAATACATCCCAAATGCTTGCATCTCCTCGTTGAATTAATTTTTTAGCCGCCTTAATATTATTTACCAACCCCTGTCGAATCAACTTATGAATCACAAAAGGCTGAAACAGTTCGATCGCCATTTCTCGGGGCAAACCGCACTGATGAATCTTCAAATTCGGGCCCACCACAATCACCGATCGCCCCGAATAATCCACCCGTTTCCCCAACAAATTCTGCCTAAACCGCCCCTGCTTCCCTTCTATAATATCGCTAAGAGACTTTAACGCTCGATTATTCGCACCCACCACAGTACGACCCCGACGACCGTTATCTATTAGGGCATCCACAGCCTCCTGTAACATTCGTTTTTCGTTGCGAATAATAATCTCTGGTGCCAAAATCTCCTGCAATCGCGCCAGTCGATTATTACGATTAATAACCCGTCGATACAAATCGTTTAAATCGCTCGTAGCAAATCGTCCCCCATCTAACTGTACCATCGGACGCAAATCCGGCGGAATCACCGGAATTACATCCAACACCATCCATTCTGGCAGAGAACCCGTAGCAATAAAGTTATCTATCACCCGCAACCTTTTAATTAATTTCGCCCGCTTTTGACCCCGAGAATTAGCGATTTCTTCTCGCAACTTCTCTGCTTCTTCCTCCAAAGCAATATCCTCCAACAGTCTTTTGAGAGCTTCGGCACCAATACCAACCTCTACTCCCACTATCTGAGACTCCTCATCGAAGAGCGAGTCTTCTATTTCCAACCATCGGTCCTCGTTCAGCAATTGTTTGTAACTTAGCTCCTCGTGATTCCCCGGATTTAAAACGCAATAAGCATTAAAATAAACAATTTGCTCTACATCTCGCAGAGGCATATCCAGCAATATTGCCATGTAACTAGGAATCCCCTTGAGATACCAAACATGAGTTACCGGGGCTGCTAATTTTATATACCCCATCCGATGTCGGCGAACCCTCGATTCCGTGACTTCTACACCGCATCTTTCGCAGACTATGCCGCGATGGCGAACCCTTTTATATTTCCCGCAATGACACTCCCAATCCTTTGCAGGGCCAAATATCCTTTCGCAAAAGAGGCCATCCATTTCTGGTTTTAGGGTTCTGTAATTAATTGTTTCTGGCTTAGTAACTTCCCCCACTACCTGTCCGTTAGGAAGCGTTCTTTCTCCCCAATTGCGAATTCTTTCTGGGGAGGCCAACCCTATTTTAACGTAGTCGAATTTTGTTTCTTGTTTTGGCATTGTCAATTGTTAATGGTTAATGGTTAATTGCTAATCGCTAATTGCTAATCGCTAATTGCTCGCAAAAAGCGTTGAATTGTAGGTTTTCCGGGAGCAAGTCAGTTTTGTAATATAAAATTTATTTCCCAACCGCTTATTCCCTTGCCATTAGCAATTAGCAATTAGCAAGCTCGCAAAAAGCGTTGAATTGTAGGTTTTCCTCAAAATTGAGATGCACCCTATTCATCTTCATCCTTTTGACCCAAAGACTCATACATCGGTCTCGACGGCAAGCGAGGTTGTTTATGCATCTCCGCCATCAAATCCACCTCCACATCGCGACTAATCCCAGTCTGTTCGTCAACCTCAACCTTATGAGCCGCAATATCCAAACACAAAGACTGCAACTCCCGCATCAGAACCTTAAACGACTCCGGCGTACCCGGTTTAGGAATAGCCTTACCCTTAACAATAGCATTCAAAGCCTCATTACGCCCCTGCATATCGTCCGACTTCACAGTTAAAAGCTCCTGCAAAGTATAAGCCGCCCCAAAAGCCTCCAGAGCCCAGACCTCCATCTCCCCGAACCGCTGGCCCCCCTGTTGCGCCTTACCGCCGAGAGGTTGCTGAGTCACCAAAGAATAAGGCCCCGTCGAACGAGCGTGAATCTTATCATCCACCAAATGAACCAACTTCAACATATAAGCAATCCCCACCGTCACCGGGCGGTCGAACCGTTCCCCAGTGCGGCCATCGTAAACCCAAATCTTACCCGGATGGTTCTCATCAAAAACCCAATCCTTACCCGAAATCTCCCGAGCCCAGCGCAACATTCCGTGAACCGTTTCCCGAGACATCTCGGCCCCGTACATCTCATCAAAAGGAACGCACTTAAACCGCGCCCCCAAAATCTCCCCGGCCCAACCCAACAAGCACTCAAAAATCTGTCCCACATTCATCCGCGAGGGCACGCCCAAGGGATTCAGCGCCAAATCGAGAGGCCGACCGTCAGGCAAAAACGGCATATCCTCAACCGGCAATATCCGAGAAACAATCCCCTTATTGCCGTGTCGTCCCGCCACCTTATCTCCTACTTGAATCTTGCGCTTTTGAGCCACATAAACCCGCACCACCATATTTGCGCCTGGGGGCAGTTCGTCTCCCTGTTCCCGAGTAAAAACCCGCACGTCAACCACGCGGCCCTTTTCCCCATTAGGAACTCGCAGGGAATTATCCCGAACGTCCCGGGCCTTTTCCCCAAAGATAGCACGCAGGAGTTTTTCCTCTGGCGGTTGGTCGGACTCCCCTTTCGGAGTCACCTTCCCGACCAAAATCTCCCCCGACTCCACCCAAGCGCCGATGCGGATTATGCCGAAATCGTCCAAATTGCGCAAACCTTCTTCCCCTACGTTAGGAATTTCCCGAGTTATTTCTTCCGGCCCCAGTTTAGTTTGCCTCGCTTCGATTTCAAACTTTTCGATATGAATGGAAGTATAAACGTCTTCGGCTACCAAGCGCTCGC
>CAZUCT010000017.1:0-15416 GCA_964619285.1 uncultured bacterium
TTCTCCATTATTGCCGGAAATTGCCAGGGATATTAATACTAGCAATTAGCTCCCACGCTCTCCACGGGAACCGATTTTCTAGACTTCTTTTTCTTTCTGCAACACATCGATAAAATTTTCTAAGATGTCCAGTAATGCGATGGCCGAATCGAGGCTTTGCTCTAAGTATTCTATTTCTTCTTTACGATTATCGCAAAAATCATCTAAAACTAATTGAAGGGAACCAATAATCCCATTCAAACGATTTCTGGATAAATCGCTTGTCTTTTTTAACAACTGAATTTTTGACTCCGGTAACATATTAGCTTCCTCCCAACTTTAATTTTTTTACTCAATAAATTTTATGATTATGTATTTTGACAGCAAAAAATGATTTTTAGCAGTATTTCAGACCACCTTTATCAAAGTTTTACAAAATGCAAATTAAGTAGGAGTGCCAAATTAATTAGACACCGAACAGACAAGATGTCTGTTCTACGGGGAAAATTTTCTGCAAATATTTTTGCCTACCTACTTAAGGATACCAGATCGAAGAGGCTATAGAATTAAGAAACCGGGTTTTTTCAATCAATACCTTCGCCAAAATAAAAATACCTACAAGAAAATGGCTAACTCCCCCGCCAGAAACCGGGTTTTTTGAAAAAACCCGGTTTCTTAAATCTCGATGCTGGCGAAGGTATTCTTCAATATTCCCGGTTTCTGGCGGGCGAGTTAGCCTTGAATTGTTGTTAAAGTCCCGTTTTAAAATAACAAAGCGGGATGAGAAATACGGTGTTTCTCATCCCCCTTGTTTAACAAAGCGGGATGAGAAATACGGTGTTTCTCATCCCCCTTGTTTAATTAATGGTTGATTAAGCAACGTGCCAAAACTCAATTAGCTATTTTTCTTGTTTTTGCGACGAATTAACATGGCAGCGCCAACTAAACCTAAACCTGCCATAGTTGCTGGTTCGGGAACGCTTTCTAGGTCTGTAGCGAAAACCACGAAGTCGTTGTAATCGCTGTCGCTATTGCTGAGGAGCAAGTCCTCGAAAGCGATAACCCAATCGTTCTCATCAAAGTTACCCGAACCTGCCCCATAAGGAATCTGGAGCTCTACATCGCCACCACCCTGATAGATGACCGACTGTTCGTAACCATTGGGGTTGAGGGCATCTTCTGTGTAGAAGATGTTGTTGTTTTTGGTTTTGAGGAAGAAACCGAATTGGCTACCAAAGTCGTTATAAACCGTGCCATTATATTTGGCGGCACCGTTCCCAGCAAACTGTAATGTAGCTTGGGTGGGGAAAGGAGCGTCGCTGTCAGGGGAATCTAGACCATCAAATAATGTAATGCGGGTTTCCGGAGTTCCTTTCTTGTAGATACCAAACTCGTTAAAATCTGCATGACCTGCTACCTCAAACATAAGGCTGCTGGTGAAGCTAGAACTGGCATTGGGCGTAAACAGTTCGATGGCCGATTGGTCCTTGACGGTATCGATTTTACCGCTGGTGGTAATTTCGTCTAATAGATTTTGCAGGGAACAATCTGTCTTGTCCGCTAAGGGACAAAGCTCTTCATTATTATTATCCCAGCTATTGTTGAAACTGCCAGCTTTAGCAGATTGAGGAGCGATCGCTACCGTTCCCAGAGCGACTGCTAAAGTGGCGGTAGATGCTAGTAATTTTTTGGTGTTGAGGTTAAACATGGTAGTTGTCTCCTGATGTTGATGTTTAATTGTGTTTGAACTTTTCGGGGAGAGGTTTTGTTAAGGCTTTTTCTCAAATCCCATCTATCGTTATTAATAAACCAACAAAAAATGGGTAAGCTGTTTCTTGTAGGCATTTTACTTGCTTGAAAGTCTAAACCTTAAAACCCCGCTCGAACTACTATGGCTCGAAGTTCTCCCTGAATTAGTTATTTCAGTATTTACTCGGTTAAAGTGGACTTTTTTTTCTGTCCTCTCCCCGACTTTACTGGGTTCTTACTTACAATTTTACCCCTTGAACTGAGAATCCTTAACAGATTTACTGCTATCTTTACAGAAGCTTCATAAAACTCGGTGTTTTTTAAAAAAATGTCTGTAGTATCGATATTTGCTCTTGACTTAATACAGTTTATGTCGTAGAATCAGAAAAAATCAATAAACAGTTAAGTAAAATTAATTAAAAAACTCAACTTAAGGCCCGGACAAACTCGAAGAGATGCCTTTGGCAGAATACGATGGAGGGGCGATCGCTCGATAGAACGACCAGAAAACCGTACAAAACCCAATCCCTAAGAAATCAATAAAATAGACATCAGTACCCTTTTTTAAAAGGAAGACAACTCATGGCAAATACCAGCAATTTTCGTCAAGCAATGCGGGAGGCCAATACTAAATCTTTAGTTGGCCCCAACGTAATTTCTAACGCTCTACCATTTCTCGGCGGCGGCCTAATATTAACTGCAGCGGGCACCTTCGGCGGCCTGCGAGTCCTGGCAACCAACCCGGGAATATTTATGACCACCTTCTGGGTGGCCCTCGTGGTGGAGTTAATTCTCTTTTTCGTGGCCCGAGGTATCGCCGAAAGAGGAAACAACAGCACGGCCCTGCCCTTATTGGCCACCTATAGCCTGCTCTCCGGTTATACTCTCAGCGGTTTAGTTTATGTGGCCTTAAGAAGCCAAGGCGTAGGTATCGAAGGGGTTGGTTTTGCGGCCCTGGGTTGCGGGGTAGCTTTTATCGCCGCCCGCCAAATAGGCTCTAACCTGTCTGAAGAAGACGGCATGGCCCTAACCAAAACTGTCAGTTTGGGAATTATCGCCCTGCTGGTGGCCGTTGTCGGACAAGTGGTCTTTAGCTTTTTTGGTGTCGGTACCCCTAACTGGTTGGAAATAGGTATCTCCGGCGTCGGCGTCTTTATCTTTGCCGGGGCGGCGGTGGTCGATTTTTACATTCTGCCCCGCACCTACCGCGACGAGCAATATCTGCCGGCGGCCCTGTCGATGTACCTGACCTACATCAACTTATTTATTTTCATTCTCAGACTGTTAATTGCTCTTAATCGCGATTAGGGACTTGCAATTTAATAAAATACTGACTGTTGGGTTCCGTTTCACTTCACCCAACCTACAAGAGACTTAATCGCGATTAATGGGGCCTTGGCTTTACCGCCAAACTCCGATAAACGATAAATTAGAAGGTAGTGCTGCGAGAAAATCCTCTGGACTTTCTCTGGCGGCACTACCTTTTCGATTAAGGGAATTTAATAAGTAGTAGGGCAAAATTAATTTCAGGCCGAACAGACAGGATGTCTGTTCTACGGGAAACAGCAAGTCGTACTACTTACCTATTAATAAAGAAGAACAAGAAGCCTTTTATGGAGACCCAAGAAATCAAACGTCAAATCGAAACTCTGTCCCATCGTCTGGGTGCAACCCAGGACTATCTTTGACTTGCCCGCACTGAAGGCCAAGATTCGCGACCTCGAACAACAGGCCGCCCAACCGGAATTTTGGGAGGACCAAACTAGAGCCCAAAAAACTCTCCAACAACTCAACGACCTCAAATCTAATTTGCAGCAATACCGCCAGTGGCGAAGCAGTCTCGAAGATACTAAGGCGATCGCTGAATTGCTGGAACTAGAAACGGACGAATCTCTCCTTGGGGAAGCTAAAACCAACATTTCCCAACTCAACCAAGAATTAGATCGCTGGGAACTCCAAAAATTACTATCGGGCCCCTACGACGAAAGCGGGGCTATTCTCAGCATTAATGCCGGTGCCGGCGGTACCGACGCTCAAGATTGGGCAGATATGTTGTTGCGGATGTACGGTCGTTGGGGCGAAACTCAAGGTTACAAGGTTTGCCTGACGGAACTTTCCGAGGGAGACGAGGCGGGCATCAAGTCGGCAACTCTAGAAATAGAAGGCCGCTATGCCTACGGTTATCTCAAGGCGGAAAAAGGCACCCACCGCCTAGTCAGAATTTCTCCTTTTAATGCCAACGGCAAGCGCCAAACCAGTTTTGCCGGGGTGGAAGTGATGCCTGTTTTGGACGATTCAATAGAACTGGAAATCCCAGAGAAGGATTTAGAAATTACTACTTCTCGCTCTGGGGGTAAAGGCGGCCAAAACGTGAACAAGGTGGAAACGGCGGTGCGTATCGTTCACCTCCCCACTGGCATTGCGGTGCGCTGTACGGAAGAGCGCAGTCAGTTACAAAATAAGGAAAAGGGCATGAACGTGCTCAAGGCTAAGTTGTTGGT
Organism: uncultured bacterium; assembly: GCA_964619285.1. Taxonomy (GTDB): domain Bacteria; phylum Cyanobacteriota; class Cyanobacteriia; order Cyanobacteriales; family Microcoleaceae; genus CALKCV01. The sequence goes on from CAZUCT010000017.1 coordinate 4,230, forward strand.
AATAGCTCGCGAGCAAAGGGCTAAGGAGATTAGCGAAATTCGGGGCGAGATGGTGGAGGCGGCCTGGGGCAACCAGATCCGCAATTACGTTTTCCATCCCTACCAGATGGTCAAGGATGTACGCACTGGGATGGAAACTACGAGTATCGATGATGTGATGAATGGAAAGTTAGATGAGTTTATCGAGGCCTATTTGCGGCAAGAAAATCAGATGGTCGAAAGTCAGTCGGCTTAATTAAAGATAGGAATGGGGGGCAAGGGTTTTTTGCCGCCCCATTTTTTGTTTATGCTAATTGTTAGTTAATTGTTAATTGTTAATTGTTAATTGCGTAGAACGCGGCTATTGCCTGTTAGCATCTTGCCTGTTATCCGCTTAATTCCCAATTCCCATGTCCAAGGTCTATACCACGGCAGAATTGATCGAAATATTAGCCAGAGAGCGTCAAGCTTGTCTGAAGGGGCAGCGCTATAAGTTAGCTGCCAATCCTTTTATTGGCAACCCGGTTGTCGATCGCTTCCTCAAACCGGAGGGTTTCCAAAAGTTCGCTGCTTATCAAGATTTTCGAGAGGCCGTTCATCGCTACCAGAGAGAGTATTTGGTTTCTGGCATTGTTTGGCGGGAGGTGACTGTTAATAAGAAGACTTTCCGCTTTCCGGTAATCGATGACCAATTAATTGCTTTGTCTGGAGATTTGGAAGTTCTCAAGAAGGCGAGGGATTCCGTTCTAGATTTTTGGGCTCGGGCGACGGTGGGGATGGATTTATATTTAAGCGTGAATAATGGTAAGGATTATCGTCAGATTGTCGCTTCGGAGTTGGAGGCGATCGCTCTTCGCACCGAGTGGGCGAATATTTTTAAGTGGGAGAGGTCCAATTTTTTAGAAATGTTATTGCAGTTAGGATGGGGCAAACCGGAGGAGGCTGCCTATCGTCGCGGTTGGCCTGTTTCTGGCAGCGAGTACGTCCACGCGGTGAAACCGGGGAAGTTACCTATTTGTTGATAATATCAATTAACAATTAACAATTAACAACTTAGTAAGTAAAACCCCGTTAATTTGTAAGGTGCGCTGCGGCGCACCCTACTAGAGCCACTACTAAATTGATAACTAATGGAGCCTGCGGCACAAAAACTTCCAGATTTAACCGGTAAAACTATGTCAGAAGCTTTGACGCTCCTCTTCAGTTATGGCTTTCAACTTAAAGCAACAACAAAAGGAGGATATCAAACTTACATTCATCCTGATGGTAGTGTCGTTCATATTAGAGACAATAGGGAAATAGTTCGCACGGGTCCAAAGTTGAAGACTTTAGACGGCAAATCTTATCGCCGTCGCTACGACCAAAATGGCAACCAAATTCAATTTATTCCCGGTGCCAATACGCACAATACAGGAGAAATTTTAATTCCATGACGGCAACTATTACTAATAACTTAACCGCCTTTTTAGAAGACTTAAAAAGCGCCGACTTAGTTGGTATTTCCTTCATTCCCCAAAGCCTGGGATTGCGTCTCGATTTCACTTATGGTCCTGAGATTGGCGATGTAGGAATTGAATTATATCGCATCGTACATTTGGTTTTTTCCCAACCCCTAGACCCGGATGATACGGATTATTGTTTTTGGGTGGGGGAGGTTAAAATCGAGTCTTTGTCGGAAGCGGCAATGTCTGTATTATCTTCCTTATCTTATCCTTTTACAAACAATTCGTCGGCTTCCTCCCTGTTTCGCTTTCGTTTAGAAGGGGATATTTGTTTGGAGGCAGTTTGTGGGAATTACAAAATTTATCGGCAATTTCTGGAGGAGAAAAAAGGTGGATCCCATTAAGATACCCCAGAAACCCGGTTTTTTAGAAAAACCGGGTTTCTTAATTCACTCCTACCGCTCAAAAGCAGTAATTTGTAGGGTGCGCACCGCGCACCAATATGTAATGCCTATCTCCTCCTCCTACTGCGACTTCTGCGTTTCTTAATTAACTAGCCTTCCAACTGACACAATATCAAACCAAACCACTGTTGCTCGTCAGTCCAAACTTGCACCGTGGATAACCCTTTTTCCCGCAAATATCCCTGCATTTCCTTCAAGTCAAATTTGCGAGAAATTTCCGTGTGGATAGTTTCCCCTTCCTCAAAATCGCAACTAAAATCCAAACCGCGCAAGCGAAAGGTTTGCTTTTTCTTACTTTTTAAGTGCATTTCTATTCGCCGCAATTCCTCGTTATAAAATGCCAGATGCTCGAAGTTTCGCAAGTCGAAATTACCCTCAAATTTGCGGTTTAAATGTTGCAGCATATTCAGATTAAATGCCCCAGTTACTCCTTGGGAGTCGTTATAAGCGGGTTCCAAAATTTCCTTAGATTTGTGCAAATCTATTCCCAAAAGAAAGTACTCTCCCGGTTGCAACGCCCGAGTAATTTGAGAGAAGAAAATATCGCATTCGGCTGGTGTCAAATTTCCTAAAGAACTTCCCAAAAAAGATATTATTCGACTGGCACAATTAGTTGGTTTAAGTCGTTCTAATGCCAGTTCGTAGGTACTGACTAAACCGCGAACTTTAAGGGATGGATAATCTGCTAATAAATCCTTGGCGCTGTTAATCAGAATGCCGGCGCTAATATCTATGGGTAAATAGTGCAGGGGGGAACCGAGTTTTTGATAGGCATCTAAGAGTATTCGGGTTTTTGTCGAACTGCCGCTGCCTAATTCTACTATTTCGCAAGGTCCGGTCAAACGAGCAATATTTTCGGCATTTTGAAGCAAAATTCCGGCTTCGGTTCGGGTGGGATAATATTCGGGTTGTTCGCAAATTTGCTCGAATAATTCCGAGCCGCGATCGTCGTAAAAATATCGCGGCGGCAGAGTTTTTTTCTGTTTACTTAACCCTTTAATTACATCTCGATTTAGGGTTTCTTCTACTTCTGCTATTTCTTCGGGATTGACTAAATATTCAATTTCTAAGCGGTCTTCTTGGAAAGAGCGATCGCCTTCTGTTACTGGAATTAGATTTTTTGATGCCATTATTTCTTAATTAGATGCACTACAAGGGCGTGTCTCAATTTTGAAGAAAACCAAACAGTTGTCGCTTTTTGTCAATTGTTAATTGTCAATTGTTAATTGCGTTGTAGAACGCGGCTACTGCCTGTTATCCGCGATGATTTTATGACAAAACTGAGATGCTGCCCGCTATCAGGACCACAAGTCCGCTAATATTGTCTCATTTGTTGGGGCTCTATTTCCAATCTTTAACCCGGTTTTTTTAAAAAAACTGATGTCCCAGGTTCGGTTTTTTGAGTAAGAGTAAGAGTATGAGTATGAGTATGATATAATTGATGCGGTCCAGTAGATTCAACAAATCAGTCTAGCAAGGGAACAAAAGCAATGAACGAAAAACAACAATCTTCTTTCTGGGACTCGGTTAGTAAAAAAGCAACGGAGGTGGGAGAAAATATCGGTAAAAAAGCATCGGAAACGGGGAAGACGATAGGCGAGAAGGTCGCCGAAACTGCTAAGAAAAAGACGTCGGAAGTTGGGGAGGCGATCGCTGACAAAACTACCGATATCGGTAAAACGGCGAGCGATCGCATCAGAGATTCTTGGGAAACTACGGTTCGCCCGGAACAAAAAGAAACAGTAGAGATAAATGATTGGGATGACAATTCTGAAGAAAAAGCGGATAAAGACGATTGGAATGCGGGCGCTTCCCAGGAGGTAGAAGTCGAACCAGAAGAGATCTATCATGTTTTTGTTAGCGATCGAAGGGCGGTTGAAGGTGGAACTCAAAAAGTAACTTTGCGATCGGGCAAAAGCTACGATGTGACTATTCGCCCCAATACTACGGAAGGAGGAAGTTTGCGCTTGAGAAAGTGCGGGTTGGGAGGTAACGATGCTTATCTCGTTTTGCATACTTTGTACGATCCGGAGGTTAAAATCGATCGCCGCATTAATAAGATTGTGGTTCGCGCCCCCATTTACGATCGCACCAAAACTAAATGTTTGGAAGCTTATAATAAGGTTAAAGCTGGTTTGTACGTTGAAGAGTTAGTGGCTTTAGATTTACTAGATTTTTTGGTTTCTTTATCCAATATAGAATCCGCCATCGGTTTGCGCTACACCATTGCTAGCGAAAATTCAAGGTGGCTGGGAATGGATCGATATGTGGAAAAAGCATTGGAAGCTGCTAATTTAACTAATTCGGAAAGACAGTGGTTGAAAATAACTTATCAGTATATTAAACTGGGAGAACCTATTCCTAATTTGTTGGCTTGGCAGCATGTAAATGCTATGGTTTTAAATGGGGCTCTTCCCAGACTGCTGAAGCAAAAATATTTGTTAGCTAGCGCTAATGCGATCGCCCTGAGAGTGGATCTGAAAATGGTGGATGGTATTGGCGGCAGTCCGGAAATTAAAGAGGGCGATCGGCGCAAGTTTACTTCGGTTTACCATCAGTTAAGGCAGGGGAAAAAACAACCGGAAACTGCAAAAGTAGAAAGGTTAGATGCTGCTTTATTTAATTCAGATATTCCCAGTCTTTGTTTGACTATTTATAAATTGGCGCAGGAAGTGTTTTTAGGAGTAAATGAAGATGGGGATACTGAAGAAAAGTTCTATCAAGCAGCGAGCAAATTTAAGAAAAGTCAAGAGTTAGTAAAAAGTGCCAGTAACCCAAATAGCCAACATATTTTTACCGATACCGATGTCAATCTAAATATGTTGGCAAATACGGCTTATGATTCCGTAGCTGGAGGCGGTTTGGGAGTATTGGGAGGAGAGAAAGTATTAAGAGGTGGAGAAGCTTTGGTGGCGGCGGCGGGTTTGGTGGCGATCGCTACTGCTTCGGAAATTACTATCCAAGAGAAAGCCCGTTTGGGAATTAAAAATAGCAAAGGTTTTTCTTCTCCTCTAGTTTATCAATATTTCTGGGAACAAATTAAGGGTAATGCTTGGAAAACTGGTAAGGAAAATATTAAAGGTTTGGCGGGGTTGTTAGGGGTGGATGGTTTCTTTAGAAATAGGCAAGAAGTACAAGCAAAATTGAAGGAGTTAGAAACTCTGCTTTATAGTTTATAGTTTTTTGGGAATGGGGAATGGGGAATGGGGAATGGGGAATGGGAAAAAGCGAAAGCTTAAAGATTTGTAAAGAATGTTTGGCAAGTTGTCCGGGAATGGTATGGTAAAAAAAAGGGTCATCCTAGTTTTATAACCATGACGGAAAATAAGATACTGGAACTTGCCAAACAGGGAGATGTCTGGGCGATCGCTTTACCTTTTTGCAAAGATTAGATGCTCCCGTTAAAAGAGTTAAAAGAAAAGGGCTTAAAAATCTGCGGTCATAACTTTCGACGCTTCGACAAACAACCAGGAAGTTATTACTAATTTGCGGGAGGGCGGCTGCCTTCAATTGATGGTAAATAGTTAGGGAGCATCTCAGTTTTGAAGAAAACCAAGAAATTGTCGCTTTTAGGCAAGAGGCAAGAGGCAAAAGGCAAGAGTTGGGGAAGAGTCAATAAGAGAAAAGGCAAAAGTAGATAAAAAACAAAATCTTCGATTTTTTCTACTTTTTTAATTTTTGATAACCCCCTAAACTGGTTGCTATATTTTTACAAATATGAGATGCTCCCAATAGTTATGGGAATAATTGGGCAATTTTTACGGAAAATGGTATTGAGATTGGCAATTTATCTCGCAAGGGCAAGATGGCATTGGAACAACGAGGAATTGCGGTTAAGCGGTTTGAGTTTTTGCCCGGTGAGGTGACGCTTAAGAGTATTTATCGCCAGAAAAGGGCAAAACAGAAGGAAAAGAAGAAGGAAAACTCGAACAAGCGATCGCCTTAATTATGCGTCAGCTAAAAAAACGTTTCGGCGAAATACCAGAGGAAATAAGCGGCCAAATTCAAAGCTTGTCTATTGAAGATTTAGAAAGTCTAGGAGAAGACTTCTTAGACTTCAACAGTCTGGAAGATTTAGCTAACTGGCTAAAAAGCCGATAATATCAATTAACAATTAATAATTAACAATTAACAATTGGGTTATTAGCTTAGAATCCTATAAAGCGATCGTCGAAAAAAAAAATCGCGATCGCCTTATTAAGAAACCCGGTATGCCTGAAAAAACAGGTTTTTTTTCTCATAAAAAAGAACTGTAGGGGTAAAGCATTCGGGCGGTTAGCGTGGAGAAAAAGCAAAAAGTCTGCTTTCCGAATGCTTTACCCCTGGCGCTGACAATAAACGAACTAAGGACTTGCGTAGTAATAAGGTACCGACTTGTTGGGTGGAGGTTCGCGCGAGCCCGACCTACGATTTTCCTTCATCTGGTAGTTTATTTTTGCGCGACTCCTAATCAAATACAATTGCTATAATATTGGGTAAAATTGAAGTTAAACAAACAGAAAAAAATGTTTGAAAGCTAGCGTGAAACTTCCCAATCGTGAAAACACAATTGTTGATGAAAATAAACTAGCTGGCTATTCACTTAACCCAGACCATCCGAAAGGCCAGCATAAAGCTCGGGTTTTTAAATCTGCTTTAGACTTAGACCTTAGCACCGTAGAAGAACTTAAAGCAGCCCTAATTTTAGCCGTGGAAAATTATGATGCAATTCCTGTAAAAGCCAATGCTTACGGACAAAAATACGTCATCGACTTTCCCATGAGTCGTGGCGATAAAACAGCAACAGTTCATAGCGTCTGGATAGTCAGAAATAGCGAAAACTTTCCTCGTTTAGTTACTTGTTACGTTCTTTAGGAAATCGGAATTATGAAATTACTTGATGTTGTTGCCCTGATGGAAAACTTACCAGAATTAGGTCTGTATCGCGGTCAAGTAGGAACCATTGTTGAAGAATACGAACCCGGAGTTTTTGAAGTAGAATTTAGCGATACGACCGGTCGCGCTTATGCCATCGAAACTTTGACCGAGGACAAATTGATGATATTGTATTATCAATCTTTAGAACCCACAAAAATTCTGGCAAAATAAAGCTATCGCCTAATTAAGAAACCCGGTTTTTCCAAAAAACCGGGTTTCTGGATTATTCTTTACAAACCCCTAAAAATAGCCTCCATTTCCAATACAAAACCGGGCAAAACATCCTCCCCAGAAACAGTGGTTGGATTTTCCAAAACCTCTACCTCTCGCCCCTGGCGATACACTTCAACTCGTCGCAATTTAGCATCGATTAACCAACCCAAACGCACCCCATTTTCCATGTATTCTTCCATTTTTGATTGTAGGGTTTTTAGAGAATCGGTTTGGGAACGCAATTCTACTACAAAATCGGGAGATACAGGCAAAAACTTCCTTTTTTCTTCTGGAGTTAAAGCATCGATTTTTTGCCGACTCACCCAACTGGCATCGGGAGATAAATTGGCGTTATTAGGCAGTTTAAAACCTGTTGAAGAATCGAAAGCAACTCCTAAATTATTAGTGTCGCTCCAATTTGCTAACTTTTGATTTAACCTCGAATTGCGGTATCCCGTCTCTCCCCCAGTTGGCGACATAACGATTAATCCTCCAGTAGCAGAACGTTCTATTTTAACATCGGGATTTTTCTGACAAAGCTCGAAAAAATCGTCGTCGGTTATTTCTAAAAGCGATTTTAAATCTGGTATTTTAGTTTTCATATTTTTTACTACAAAACGCTGGCATTTGTTGGGTTCCGTTGCACTTCACCTAACCTACAATCTACAATCTTGAATACTATTTTAGCTGGCATTTGTTGGGTTCCGTTGCACTTCACCCAACCTACAACCTAGAGATAGAGTCAAGAAACCCGGTTTTTTGGACAATACCTTCGCCAGCATCGAGATTTAAGAAACCGGGTTTTTTGAAAAAACCCGGTTTCTGGCGGGCGAGGAACGCCATTTTCTTGTAGGTATTTTTATTTTGGCGAAGGTATTGTTGGAAAAACCGGGTTTCTGAGATATTGACGATCGCCCCCTGGCCATCTAAATAAAGGTTAATTGGTTTTTGATTTGCAATTAACAGGAAAATTTTTTTCAAAAACAGTTGCCAAAGTTTTGCAATAGCTTTATGATGGTGTAACAGATGTTACCTTTCACTTAAAAAGGGACATCAAAAAGAATGACAGAGAGAGGCCAAGGCCCCTCTCTGTCAAGCGTTCTCTCTCTTCTCTTATTAAAATCGGCAGGCGGGATCTAGAAGCAATAGCCATGCTTGCCGGTCTCCTGCCATTATAGTCCTTGGGGGCTTAACAGGCAAGGACACAACAAAAAACCTTTAGTTAAGTACGACTAAAGTATCGTTGGCCAAGAAATGGTCGAGATGATAGGCCCGTTCCTCGGTTTCGAGTAGAATTTGCTCGTAGAGATAGCGGGTGGCGCGATCGCCCAAACTCTCCGCTTGTCCTGCCAGACGGCGAAGTAGTTTGATAACCTCTTGTTCGGCGGCCAAATCCCGTTCTATCATGGCCCGCATGGCATAAACGCCATCGTTTTCGGGGCTAAAGCAGCATAATTCTGCTAGCTTGCTAAAACTGGCAGCGGGAATGCCACCCAAACCGTTTAAGCGTTCGCCCAGGTCGTGGACGTGGCCTTGGACTTTTTCGTAACTATCTTGAAAAAACTGGTGGACGGAGTAAAATTCTGCTCCCTCTACCACAAAATGGTGCTTTTGATATTGCAAATACAATGCTTGAAAACTGGCTAAAGCTATGTTCATTCCCTCACAGACTGGTCCTGTGACAGAAGCATCTAACATAATCGGGTTGCCAGCAACCTGGCCAAAAGGCCTTAATGCAGTCGTGGTATCAGCCATGATGGTATTTTTATCCTCTCAATAAGCGAGCTTATTGCCCGTTAATTGGGCAACTTATTGCTAATAGGATTACTGTACCACAGCCTTACTGGAGCTAAAACAGTGCGGCTGCGCCAGCTAGAAGAACTTGCGAGCAAGCTAAATTTTTTTTCGGAAACTATTGAGAATAGTTAGCAGTTAGGTTATAGTTGAAATCGTGGCGAACTGGTATAAACCGACCGGACTGCTGGAAGGCCACGGAAAAAATTAGCGCAAATAGATTGCAATTGAAAAAAAAATGAGCAAATCCAACCTAGAACCAAAATTGGGCCAAGTTGTGGAAGTAAGCGGGCTCCACCGCTGGGAAGTGTATCGACGGCTACAAGAGCTAGAGATTGCTTGTTGGTGCAGTTCTGGCCAGCCGTTGCAAGTCCAAATTGAGGATGCCGTGGAAGCAACTCAACTGGGAAGCGTTTTGAGACAATTCACGGCCCCAAGGCAAGAGCTGGTGGGGTTGTTAGAAAATTGCTTGCTTGCTAGTTAGGAAAAGTTAGCGTTTCAAGAGGCCGAACAGACAAGATGTCTGTTCTACAAGAACAATTGTTAAAAATTGAAAACCATCAAAAACAAACAAAAAACAAACAAAAAACAATGTGCAAATCGAAAAAAGAGGTTTCCCAATTCAGCTTGGAAGGTGAAATTCAAGAGGCGATCGCTAAAGATGGCAAGCTCAAATACCTGAAAATAGCAACAAGTGAAAGGTTGGAATTGGTCAAACTCTCCAAGGAGTTAAGAAAAAGCTTCCCACCAATAGCCATACCCGGTTCGGTGGTGCGGGTTAGCGGGGAGAAAAAATTAGACCCAAAAACAGGCAAGGTCAAATTAAAAGCTGATAGCCAGGTATTGGTAAGCAAGAGTGGGGCGACAGCGGACGGTGGCGTAGTAGTAGAAGCGGACTTCGGGGCCCAGAAGAGTGCCCCTTCCCAGAAAAAGGCCAAAATTTTAGTTTGTCAGAAATCTGATTGTAACAAGCGGGGGGCCGGGGGAGTTTGTAAGGCGTTGGAGGCGGCCTTGAGCGATCGCGGTTTGGCAGAACAAGTCACCATCCAGAAAACTGGCTGCCTGAAACAGTGCAAAGCGGGGCCAAATATTGTGATGCTGCCCAACAAAGAGCGCTACAGTAAAATCGACCCACAAGAGATTCCCGAATTAATCGAAAAACATTTCGCTTCTTAATGAGAATTTATTTAAACAACAAAAAAACCCGGTTTCTTTAGGAGGCCGGGTTTTTTCATAATTTTTGTCGGCGAGGCTGATTAAGATGGTGTAGGGTAGAGACGGAAAAAATTATATTCAAACAAAAGGATAGCTCAAACCGTGTCAAAAGTCAAGCCTACAATTCTCGTAACTGGTGGGGCGGGTTATATCGGTTCCCACGCAGTGCTGGCGCTTCAACGGGCCGGCTATCGAGTCGTAATTTTGGATAATCTAGTTTACGGCCATCAAGACATAGTAGAAAACGTCCTCAAGACAGAATTATTTGTGGGAAATACGACCGATCGCCCCTTATTAGATCGGATTTTTTCCACCTACGATATTGCGGCAGTAATGCATTTTGCGGCTTATATTTTTGTGGGGGAATCTGTGGAAAATCCGCAAAAATATTACGATAATAATGTAGTCGGAACTTTAACGTTATTAGAGGCAATGCTAGCAGCTTCGGTGAAGAAATTTGTCTTTTCTTCTACTGCGGCTATTTACGGCATTCCGCAGATGAGTCCGATACCTGAAGACCATCCCAAAGAGCCGATAAATCCTTACGGTCGGAGTAAATTAATGGTGGAACAAATATTATCTGATTTCGATAATGCTTACGATTTAAAATCGGTTTGTTTCCGTTATTTTAATGCTGCGGGCGCGGATCCTAGGGGGTTAACTGGGGAGGATCATAATCCAGAAACTCATTTAATTCCGTTGGTGTTATTTGCTGCGTTGGGCAAGGGAGATTCGATTTCTATTTTTGGCAGCGACTACGAGACGCCAGATGGAACTTGTATTCGAGATTATATCCACGTTAACGATTTGGCGGAGGCTCACGTTTTGGGGTTAGAATATTTATTAGAAGGGGGCAAAAGCGAGGCATTTAATTTAGGTAACGGCAGCGGTTTTTCGGTGAGGGAGGTTATCGAAACGGTAAAAACTGTCACGGGGAGGGAGTTTAAGGTGGAGGAACGCGATCGCCGTCCGGGGGATCCGCCAGTATTGGTCGGCAGCGGGGAGAAGGCGAAAAAGGTGTTGGGTTGGTCTCCCCAATATGCGGACTTGAGTAAAATTGTCTCCCACGCCTGGCAGTGGCATCAACAACGACATGGATAGTTCGTAGTAAGCGCTTTAGCGCTAAGATAGGTTTAACATCCAAGCACTGAAGTGCTTGCTAC
>CAZUCT010000017.1:15516-37717 GCA_964619285.1 uncultured bacterium
GAACAAGCACTGAAGTGCTTACTACGAACAAGCACTGAAGTGCTTACTACGAACAAGCACTGAAGTGCTTACTACGAACAGGCACTAAACATAAAAACTATGGAAGATAAATTAACGCAGGAACAAATGAGAGAACTGGTGGGGGAAGTTGAGAGACTATCCCAACGCCGCAACGAAGAATTAAATCGCGAACAAGTCGAGGAGATTTTAAACGAATTAAATTTACCAAGGGATTTGGTTGACGAGGCGATGATGCAACTGCGGCGGCGAGATGCGCTGTCGGCAGAAGTAAAGCGCAACAGGTGGATCGGTGCCGGGGTGTTAGCGATCGCGGCGGTGGCGTTGGTGGGGGGTAGCGTTTGGTTTTTTAACAACAAACAACAACTTACCGGGGTTTACGCTAATTCGGAACAAAGCACTTTGACGGTAGGTAGAGAGGCGATCGCGACTGTTAACCGTTTGGAAAATCCGCAGGTTACTTATGGCGTGACCTTGCAAGACGCGCCACTGGGGCAACAGTTGTCTCTGGGATGCGACTGGATAAACCCGCAAGGTCAGGTTGCTTACCAAAATCGGTATGAAACTAAGACTATCGATAAAGAAGTTTGGCCGACCCAGTGCAAATATCGTTTTAATAGTGGTTCTCCTGCGGGAACTTGGGAAGTGCAGATGTTTTTGGGCGATCGCCTTGTCAGTCAAACTCAGTTTACGGTTAATTAGGGGGAATGTTAGCAGCGGATTTTGTAACGGATGTAGCGGATGGGTTTTTGCTGAGAAATTAGGAAAAAAATAGGAAAATGAAAACGGGTGGATTTGTTGGTTATTGGGGTGGCAATTCTTCGCCGGAACTTGAAGCTATTTTGAGAGCTATTTTAAAACAAGTTGCGGCGGGGGAAAGCACTCAAATGCTTACTACAAACTTTACTACGAACGGGTGGGGAGTTGGTTATTTTGGCAGGGGGGAAATTTCCCATCCAAAGGATAAAAAGTTAATTGCTTCTGCGTCTGCTTCTGGGTTTAAAGATGCTGCCGATGTTTGGGTAAAACTGGAAAATGACAGTTTAATTTTAGGTCGAGAACCCTTTGGGAGGGTTCCTTTATTTTGGCTAGAAATAGATAGAGTTATTTGGTTTGCTTCCCAATTGCAATTATTGTTGCCGGTTATCGCCAAACTGGAAGTTAATTTGGCGGGTTTGTACGGTTATAGTTGTTTTTCCTATTGTCCAAATCCTTTAACTCCGGTGGAAGGAATTTTTGCGGTAGAAGCGGGGACGGAAATTAGCTGGCATCCAGAGGAAAAGCAAGCAATAAAAAGATATTATCAGTGGCGGGAAAGTGCCGAGAAAATTAACGACGAACCAGAGGCAATTTCTCGATTGCAAATATTATTAAAAGATGCCGCCAAGCGACAAATAAAAGATTTGCCCGACGAACCGGTGGGAGTTTTTCTTTCTGGCGGCATCGACTCTTCTACGGTGGCGGCGTTATTAGTAGAAGCGGGGGTTAAGGTTCGCGGTTATACTCTCGATTTTGGGGAAAATTGTTTTCCAGAATGGGAGTATGCGGAGCTGGTTGCCAAACATTTAGAGATTCCTTTAGTTAAGGTTTCGGTAACGCCAAAGAAGGTTAAAAAAGCGCTTTTAGGGACGGTGGAAGCTTTAGATTTGCCGTTTGGCGATGGGGTGACGGTTCCCCTCTATTTATTATGTCAAACTGCCAGAGAGGAAACTTCGGTAATTTTTAACGGGGAAGGGGGCGACCAATTATTTGCTGGTTGGACGAATAAACCTTTAATTGCTGCTGCGGTTTATCAGGGTAATAATTACGATTTGGTTGGGGAATATTTGCGGACTTTCCATCGTCTTTGGGGTTACGAAGAGGGGGTTTTTGAGCAGTCTGTTTATGAGGAAAAAGTGCGAGATTTAGCTGCTGGGGCTGGAGATTGGATTAAAGAGGCTTTGGATGAGAGTTTTTGTGGGGATTTATTGGCTAAATTGCGGCGGGCGACTTTGATGTTAAAGGGGGCGCAAAACATTCATCCACGGGCGACTAATTTGGGATTTGCTAATGGTTTGTGGGTGCGATCGCTCTTTTGCGATTTAGCTTTAGCTGAGTTTAGTTTTTGCTTGCCGGGGGAGTTTTATTTGCGTGGTTCTTGCGAGAAGTATTTGCTTAAAAAAGCGGTAGAAAATTGGTTGCCGCCAGAGGTTGTGTGGCGGGAAAAAAGGGGGATGGGAGTGCCTTTAACTTGGTGGTGTTTTAACGGTTTATGGTCTGAAGTTAGGAGGTGGTTAAATCCTGGAGTTTTAGCAAAGGAGGGGAGGTTTGCGTCGGATATTGCCATTAAAGTTATTTTGGGAAAATTGGGCGGACAAATGCGAAGTCGTCGAATAGGAGAGATTTTATGGTTGTTGATGATGTGGGAAATGTGGCGAGTTAAGGTATTAGGAGAAAGTGCGGTTAGTCAGTCTTTTTATAATCCTTTATGGTTGCCAGTTCGTAGCGATCGCTTTAGGGATTTTATAAAGTTTATTAGCGACAGTTCGTAGCGATCGCTTTAGGGATAAAAAAGTTAGTTAGCAATTTACTAAGTTATCAATTATGGTTGAAACAGTTCAAGCTCAAAGCATAGATTTACGCTATTTAATTGCCAACTTTGGCGTTCAATTAATAGAAGACGACCAATTTTTTCGCGAGTGGCAAGACGATTTACCGGAGATTAGCGATACCGACAAAAGACTTTTAGACAAAGTTAAAGCCGGTTATATTAATCTCCTAAATTATCCGCCAATGTTGGAAGATGTGGTGAAAATGGCGGTATTAGATCCGATTTTATTTATCGGGGATTTTTATTTAGCTCCCTTTTTTGTTAAATCGGAACAATCCATTGATATTATTTCGGAGGATGAGGGAATTATAATTAAAGGCAGAATCGACACTGTGGTGTTAAAAGAGCAATTCTGGGTAACGGCGATCGAGTCGAAAAAAGCTGCTTTTTCTATTGAGGAAGGATTGGCACAAATTCTGGCTTATATGCTAGGAAATCCCCATCCAGAACAACCTAGTTATGGGGTGATTACGACGGGGGGTAGTTTTGTATTTTTGAAGTTAGTTAAGGGAGAAGTTCCGCAGTATGGAATCTCTAAAGTTTTTACAACTCGAAATCCTGGAAACGAGCTGTATGATGTTCTGAGGATTTTCAAGCGTTTGGGAGCAATTGCGATTGGGAATTAATAGATGGGTTGTTGGTTTTAAAAATGCCCATTTCCCATTTTTCAATTCTTAAACTATGATATAATGAGAAAAAGCAAAAAATTCTCAAAAAGGAAAAAATCAGAATGTCTCATCAATTAATTAGTTGTTAGATTTTGTAGGGTGCGCATTGCGCACCATTAAAACATTATCTATTACCGAAAAACCGCCATTATTAAACGTTTTTTCTGTTAGCAAAATGTTGGGTTCCACTCCGTTCCACCCAACCTACAAATTATTACAAATTACACTCTTAAAAAAACAACAATTGTTATCTACTTTCAAACCCAAAAATACCATGCAATTAGAAACACCTTTTCCTCTAGAAACCGCCCGAGAATTACTCGCCACTTACGGTTCGCCCCTGTACGTTTATGAGGGCGATCGCCTTCGAGAAACCATCGATTTTATCGGCAACTCCATCCCCTATCCTCGCACTAAATTTCAGTTTGCCAGCGTCACTAACGGTAACGTATCTTTACTGCAAATATTCCGCGAGGCCGGGTGGGGACTTCATGCCAATACTCCCGGGGATGCTTTTTTAGGATTAAAAGCAGGTTTTTTGCCCCAACAAATAGTTTATAGCGGCAGCAATTTAAACTCCCAAGAAATGGAACAAATGCTGGCATGGGGAGTAACTACTTTTAATTTGGATAGCGTCGAACAATTAAAACTATTTGGCAAGGTTTATCGGGAGAAATTTTCTCAGAAAATACGACCAAAATTAGGTTTTCGCTTAAACTTACCCGAACTAACTGGAGAAAGTCGCATCGGGGTTCGCCCCACCGAATTTCCCGCCGCAATTACTATTGCTAAATCTTTCGATTTAAAACTCAAAGGATTGCATTTTTATCGGGGAACCGGCACTAATGCCACCGAGGCATTTACTCAAGTAATAGATAAAGTCTTGGCAACTTGCAAATTGCTTCCAGATTGGGAATATCTCGATTTTGGCGGCGGTTTTGGTTATCCTTATAAGCGGGATGGGGCGAGTTTTGATTGGCAAAAATTCGGGGAGGAATTAACTGGGCGAGTGGAAAAATTAGACCGGGAAATCGATTTAATTATCGAACCGGGGAGGGCGGCGATCGCCGGTTGCGGTTCTCTGATTACAAAAGTAGTTTCGGTCAAATGGCAAGGAGAAAAACAGGAAAAACAAATAGTCGGAGTCGATACCACCGTCGCTAATTTATCGGTGCCGTCGGTACATGGAGGTTATCGAGAAATAGTCTGTTTTAAAGATACTAAAAAAACGCCGTTACACCAAACCGATGTTTGTGGCAATACGACCTATTCCCGAGATTATTTGGGGCGCAATTGTGAGTTACCCTCTTTACAAAATGGAGATATTCTGTTAATCTTAGATACGGGGGCTTATGGTTATGCCATGTCCTCTCATTTCTTGCACCGACCGCGACCGGGGGAGGTATTATTAGAAGGGGGAAAACATTGGTTAATTCGGCAGCGAGAAGGTTACGATATTTTGTTAAACAATCAAGTTTTTAGTTAAGGGGGTAAATTTCCATGAAATGCGTTAATTGTGGGACGGATAACAATCTCAAAGAAATCAAAGAAAACGAAGGTAGGTGTAAAAATTGCAACCATCCTTTTGCCTTCAATCCTTTAGAAGAAAATTTGATGGCAGATGTATTTTTTCAAGCTGCGATTAAATCTATTTCTATTAGCAATAACCTGTTTTTTACCCCCAAGCAGTTTCTTTATTATTTAGAAAAAAGGCTCAAAATAAAAGAAACCAAAAACGCTCCCCGTAGTTTATTAACAATAGGTTTAGTTATCAGCTTATTCGGCTTGTGGATAATAGGAATACCTCTAGCAATTTGGGGAGCTATCTTGGGAACTAAGTATGAAAATTTTAGTCCTAAAATTAGAAAAAGTTACGCCAAAATTATACAAAAATTTGGCATTATCGGCGTTGTTTTGAGCGTATTAATCAGTTTAGCATTGCCTGTTTCTGATGAGGCAAAGTTTTTGATTTTTTTATTAGGCACGAGTTTGGGTTCCTTTGGCATCTATTTTGGCAAAAGACGGGAAATAGCGAGTTACTATATACCCCAAAAGTTTGAAGGTGTCACCCCGAAGATGGTTAAAAAATGGGTCGATCGCTGGACGGAAATTCATGGTTTCCCCGAGAAAATGCTGCCACCTCCCAAAGCAGAAAATCGAAACCTTCCTGTTAGTTCCGATATTAGCGCTTATAGTTTCGATCGCGTCATTGTTTGCGACGCTCCCCAAATTGCCCAATTTTTAATTGCCAACAACTTCTACTTCGAGCATAACTGCGCGATTTTGAGTATAGATAGATATCCCCAAAGCATTTTTAGTGTGGTGATGGAAATGTTACGTCGCAATCCCGATTTGATTGTTTATGCTTTTCATAGCGCTACTCCCCGTGGAGTTGCTTTAGCTCATAAATTGCGAACGAGCGATCGCTGGTTTGCCAATAGCGACGTTTACATACGCGATTTAGGATTGTTACCTCAGCACATATTCTCCAGTCGCAATATGTTTATTTTAAATTCTCCCAAGTCGGCGGCTGCCGCCCAAAAAATACCGGCAGCGGTTCGAGAGAATTTATCGATAAACGAAATTGAGTGGTTGGAGGCGGGAAATTATGTGGAATTAGAGTCTTTTAGTCCTCGACGGTTGTTGCGGGTAGTCTCTCGGGGTATCAGTCGCGGTGGAGGTGGAGGAATTATTGCAGTTGACCATGAGGATAGCTACAGTTTGAGTTATGATGTTGATGATACTTTTGGTTGATTGAGACAAATTGTAGAACGGGCGTCTCGCCCGTTCTACTGTTTAATTAAGGAGGAAATTACCATGAAATGCGTTAATTGTGGCACGGATAACAGTGTAAAAGTAGAAGAAGGAGAAACCGTCAACATAAGTAACTGTAAAAAATGCAACCATCCCTTTGTTTTCACTTTTCAACCTGGAAGCCAATTTAGCGATACCTTTTTTTATCGCACCTGTCAAAGAATATCTAAAGACAATACTCTGTTTTTTACCCCCAAACAGCTCGGGTATTTCTTGGAAAAACGACTCACAACTTTCAATGGGAAACCTTTTGAATATTACGCGGAATATTCTAATCGCATAGCCATTACATTTGTGGGCTTATTAATCATAATCGGGAGCGCAATTTTGAGCCTAACTTTAAATGCTTCTAACGAAGTTAAATACGTTCTTTTTTTAATCGGTACTGGTAGCGGCTTATTTTTAGTTTATTCTGGTAAAAAACCGATAAATGAAAGTAGCGGTACTTCCAAAAGGTTTAAAATCGCCAAGCCAGAAGCAGTTAATAACTGGCTAAAACGCTGGACGGACATCAATGGTTCGGTGGAAAAAATGCTACTTTCTCCCGAAGAAGAAAGTAGTAATATCGAGGTTAATTATGACATTAGCGCCGATGACTTAAACAAACTTATTGTTTGCGAAACCCCGGAAATTGCCCATTTTTTAATAGCTAACAAAATTCCCTTAGAGCATCATTGCACGGTGTTGAGTATTACGGGTTATCCCCAAACTATTTTTAACGCAGTCATAGAGACATTGCGCGACAATCCAGATTTAAAAGTTTATGCTCTTCATAATGCCAGTCCCCGTGGGGTTGCTTTAGTCGATCGCTTGCAAACAAGTAGTAATTGGTTCGCCAATAGCGAGATTGTAATTTACGATTTAGGATTGTCTCCTCGCCACGTTTTGTCTGGTAAAAGTATCTTCGTGTTAAATTCCTATCCCTCGGAAACCCAAGCACAGCAGATATCCGCACCAGTTCGAGAGAATTTATCGGCAGATGAAATAGCGTGGTTGGAAGCAGGAAATTATGTGGAATTAGAGTCTTTTAATCCTGAGCGGTTGTTGCAAGTAGTCTCTCGGGGAATTGCTAATAGTCCATCGGTTCTTGGGGATGAAAATTGGAATGACGACGAGGAAAACAAAACTGCTGCTCGAGATTTTAAGAGTTTGATTTCCGATTATAATTGATTGGTACAAATTGTAGAGCGGGCAAAATGCCCGTTCTACGCACAACAAACAAGATGCACGTTTTACTGTTTAATTAAGGAGGAAATTTCCATGAAATGCGTTAATTGTGGCACGGATAACAATCTGCAAGAGCGAACCGCCAACGGAGGTAGATGTAAAAATTGCCACCATCATTTTGCTTTCGATCCTCAAGCGGGAAGCAAGTTTACCGATGTATTTTTTAAACGTTCTCTTGAAGCAATTTCTAGTGAAAATACGTTGTTTTTTACCCGCAAACAGTTTTCGTATGCTTTGGGAAAACGTTTAAAAGCTAACTCAGCTCGCGGCCTTGTAGAACATTTATTTGTGTTTTTTTCTTCCATAGTAGTTTTACCTTTTTTTCTGTTATTTATTCCAAGAATGATTGGAGGAATTTTAAATAGTATATTGGGCTTAGTTAACATACAAATTAGTGTGAGCGAATCTGTTTATTGGATATGTGTTCTGGTTTTGGCTGCAATTACATTTCTTTTACTTTTCTTGGCAAATATATCCGACATTACCAGCGAAAATGTTAGCAGTAAAGATAGAAAAAACAGTGCCCTAACAGTACAAATGTTGGGATTTTTAAGCATCATTGGTAGCGTAGTTTCTGCCCAAAATTATGATGGTCCTAACGAGATAAAGTTTTTTATCTTTTTAATCGGCCTTGGTGTTGGTTTATTTTTAATCTATTTTGCTTGGAGACAAATAAATCGAAGCTACTACATTCCCCAAAGGTTAGACTTGCCCGCCCCAGAGGAAGTTAATAACTGGTTAGAACGTTGGACGAACATTAACGGCTCGGTGAAAAAATTGCTGCTGTCTCCCAAAGAAGAAAGTATTAATATTGAGGTTAGTTCCGACATTAACGCTTACAGTTTCGACCGACTTCTTGTTTGCGAAACTGCCGAACTTGCTCAATTTTTAATCGCTAATAACTTCCATTTCGAGCATAATTGCGCGGTGTTGAGTATTACTGGATATCCTCAAAGTATTTTTAACACCGTTATGGAAATGTTGCGGCGCAATTCCGATTTAAAAGTTTATGCTTTTCATAATGCCAGTCCCCGTGGAGTTGGTTTAATTAATCATTTGCGTACCAGTAATAATTGGTTTGCTAATAGCGACGCTATCATTTACGATTTAGGATTGTTTCCCCGTCACATATTTTCTAGTAAGAATATGTGGATTTTAAATTCTTCTGAGTCTGCTGCCTCCGCCAAGGAAATGCCGGCAGCAGTTCGACAGGGTTTATCTGTAGATGAAATAGCGTGGTTGGAGATGGGAAATTATGTGGAATTAGAGTCTTTTAGTCCCCAACGTTTGTTGCGAGTAGCGTCTCGGGGAGTTGCTAACAGTCAATCTTTTTCGGGGGGTGAAAGTTTGGATGGCGATGATGGCGGTAGTTTAGCTGATAGTGGCGATGCTTATATCTTTGTTTTTGATAGTTTTGGTTAAATTGTAGAACGGGCATCTTGCCTGTTCGTCGGCAATGCAGAAACCCGGTTTTTACCCAATCCAGAAAGCCGGTTTTTTGAAAAAATCGGCTTTCTTAATTGTTCTAAGAAACAGGCAAGATGCCTGTTCTACGAATTAATTTGCAGCCAAATTTCTAAACTTGCTAATAACCAGAGTTTGATGCCGTAACGGTTCCAAGTGTCTCCCCGATAGTTAGACCATTCTTTAATTAAATTTTGGTTTAAATAAGGGGCGATCGCTGCTTTTTTATCTAACAAAAGTCTCCTGGTTTGTTGCTGCCAAGTCTCCCGAAACCAATAATTAACGGGAACCATCATTCCGCTTTTGGGACGGGTTATAATTGCCTCGGGTAATAAATCTAAAACTGCAGATTTTAACACCGCTTTTTCGTCCGCCCCAGACAGTTTGTATTGCGGTGGAATTTGCAAGCTG
Organism: uncultured bacterium; assembly: GCA_964619285.1. Lineage (GTDB taxonomy): Bacteria > Cyanobacteriota > Cyanobacteriia > Cyanobacteriales > Microcoleaceae > CALKCV01. Next base: position 24,709 of record CAZUCT010000017.1, read on the forward strand.
AGTTCGACAATGCGTTGGTCGAATAAAGGCGATCGCCCTTCTAAATTAGCGGCGCGAGTTAGATTATTTACTTTAGTTAAAATGTGGTCTGCCCCTTTAAATTTGATATTCAGCAACATCAGTCGGTTTAAATAATTAACATCCGCAGTTAAGTCCGGGGCAAAAACCGATGTTTCTGTTTTAAGAGCTTCCCAAATATCAATTTTTAATAGTTGGGGCAAATCTGCAAAACATTTTTGAAAAGATGTCAAATAAGCTGACACTAAATCTGGAGGCGAACCTCCCAGAGAACCATAAAGATTATTTAACAACATCGGCTTATTTTTCGGTCCGCCAAAACAAGGGTCGCCCCCTTCGCCGTTGAGAATAACTCGGCAGTTTTCTCTGGCAAGTTGCCCCAATAAATAGTTAGGAACTGTTAAAGGATCGCCGATGGGTTCGTCTAAATTTGCCATCGCTACCGGCAGTTTTTCCCACATCTGGTCGGCGGTAATTTCTAAGATGTGATGTCGGGTTTGGCAATGTTCGGCAACTGCAGTAGAAAACTCTAACTCGTTGGGAAGTTGTTCGCCGAAATGAATGGAATAAGTATTAATTGGTTTACCGTGAAATTTAGCGGCGAGGGCGACGATGCAACTAGAGTCTAAACCGCCGGATAAATATGCTCCCGCCGGTTCGTTTTCTGGCAAGTATTCTGTTACTATTAAATCGAGGAGCGATCGCAACTTTTGACCGTGCCACTGGATAGATTTATCTGTGTTTTGAACTTGTTCTTGAGGTTGCCAATAAACTGAAGGCGAAGGGGATTTTAATTCTTCTTTAAAACAGAGATAATTTCCGGGCCGCAACTCGCGAACTTCCCGCCATAAAGTCCGTTCTCCCGGCACGAAAGCGCAACAAAGATAGTCGCGCAAAGCAACTATATCTAGTTCTCGGGAATGGTGGGGGGCGAGGTTTTTTAATCTGGGGGCAATCCAGCGGGTAGAACCGGCGGTAGTATAATATAAAGTTCGCGCCCCCACGCGATCGCGCCCCAACCACAACTGTTCCCCTTCCCGGTCCCAAACCGCCAGGGCGAAGGTTCCCGTTAGGGTCTGGAGGCAGTCGGTGCCGAAGCGCTGCCAAAGTTGGGCGACAAATTCTTGGGGGTTATCGGCGGTGTCGCTTAACCAGATATCGCCGACGACGACAAACCGTTGGTTGGGACTGAATGCGGGTTGAGCGTTGTAGATGGCGAGGTGGCGATCGCGCCAGGTTGCCTCCTCGCCGAAACCGTCGGCGTTTCCCCAGGCAACGCGCCAGTGGGGGGGAACCGAGAGAGAGCGGTAGTTAGTTAGGGGAGGGGAAAAGGGCGATCGGATGGGTAATTTAATCATTTTTATTTGGTGGGTGCGGTAATTGAATCATCTGATATAATAGCAAAATAACCGCAAAGGAGACAAGGCCCAATGTTTGCTAATAAAAACAAATTCTACATTTCCCGGGAAGACTATTTAGAAGGAGAAAAAGTCAGCCCCATCAAACACGAATACAGGAAGGGACAAGTTTATGCAAGAACTGGGGTTACAAAAGCTGGTGTTATTATTGCTGTTAACTTAATAAGCGTTCTTGGCAATCATCTGCTAGATTCTCAATGCATCGTGTTGGGTTCTGATACTAAAGTCCGACTCGAAGAAGCAGACTGTTATTATTATCCAGACGTGGTAGTAACCTGCGACGAAAAAGATATTAATTCTGACGAATATTTCATTTTAGATCCGACTTTAATTATAGAAATATTGTCTCCAAAAACAGAAGTTTTTGATAGAGGGATAAAATTTGCAGACTACCAAACATCGCCGAATTTACGAGAATATGTTTTGGTAAATCAATCCCAAAAACAAGTCGAATGTTTTCGACTCAACGAGGAAGGAATTTGGGTTTCTCAAATTTATGGTTTGGGGGATGAAGTCGAATTTAAAAGCTTAGATTTTCGCTGCCCTATCGATTCGATTTATCTCAAAGTTCCAGGAATTAACAATTAGCAATTAGCAATTAACAATTAGCAATTAGCAATTAACAATTAACAATTAGCAATTAACAATTGTTAATCGATCGCTCCCAATAAGATAAGTCCCGCCCAATCTCTGGGGTGGGGGTATTGTTTCATGGTGGCGAGCATTGCTTGTCGGAGTGCCACAGAGCGATCGCCACCTAGTTTCTTATATCGATAAAACTCTACGTTTAAATAGGCGGTGGGGGCATCGGGGAGGGACCATAAGGAGACGATCGCGCTGGGTACCCCCGCTGCCAGAAAGGCCCGCGATAAACCGATAACGCCATCGCCGGTAATATCGCCCCTGCCGGTATTGCAGGCGCTCATCACTACCAGTTCGGCGTTGAGTTTCAGGGTCATAATTTCGCTGGAAGTGAGAAAACCGTCTTCGTCCTCCGTGGGGGCGAGGGCGATCGCTCCCGGCATTGCCGATAAATGTTTGAGTTCGTCGAGCAAACCGTGAGTTGCCAGATGAATGATACTAGCGTTTCTCATTTTTTCGACTATAGCGGTTTCGGTGGCAGCGGCCCCAAGCACGGGCTCGGTATCGAGAAGTTGAGCGATCGCTTTTGCCTCCTCTTCGGCGTGGGGCAGGGGGTCTAGGGGTATTGGCTCCTCGCCAAAAATAGAAGGCAGACTGGGCATGACGGGATTTCCTACTATAAGGATATCGCCAGTGGTATCGGCGCTTTTGTGCTGCTGTTGCTGGCGATAGGTTAAATCTAAAACTTGGATGCTGGGGGCGATCGCGATGGTATGTTTTTCGATTAAGTAGCTCCCGCTGTCGTCTTGGAGGGCAGCGAAGGGGATGAGAAAGAGGGAACTTTGGGGAATAAGGATAACGGGACTTTCGGGATTGGTCGGCAGCAAGTCGGCGATGGGTTCTATTAATAAGTTATAACTTTTCCACAAACGCTGATTTTTTATGTGGGTAGAATTGTCCGGTCCTCTCGTGGCAGAGGGAAGGTTGTAGGCTAAATTGGGTTTAGTGGCGCTGGCGCGAGTTGCCAGAACTAAGTTACTGACAATATCTCTTGCGCCGCGACTAACCCCCCCAACTGCTGCAGCTTGCGATCGCTCTACGGCATCCCCCAGAGATAAATCTAGCTCCCCTAGCTCTACAGTCCGCAGAGTAATAGTGCCGTCGGGTTGCACTACCCAGATATAGAGTTTGTCGTTAGCGATAGAATATTCGACTAGGGTTGCCTTCAGCCGTTTGGCAATTTCTCGGATTTCTGCGACGGTAGGCGGCGCGGAAGTTTGGAAGTTTTCGGCAAATTGGGCGCCCAAACCGGCGGCGATTAATTCGGCAAAGGCGCGGGCGCGACCGCGTTCGGCGATTTCGAGGGCTTTTTCGGTTTTATTTTGGGCGATGAGGGCGCTTTGGAGGTCGCTGTAGGTTTGCAGTTGGGTGTCGAAGAGAGAAACTTTGTTTTCGTCGTTCAAACCGGGGCGGAGAGATTCCCAGATTTCTACTGCTTGGGCGAGGTTTTTGGTTGCTTTGCGAAATTTGCCCTCTGCCAGGTAAGTCGCGCCCATGTTGCTGAGGGTGCGTCCGACACCGGGGCGATCGCCTATTTTCTTGGCTATTTTTAACGCTTGGCGATAGCGTTTTAAGGCTGTTTTGGGGTCGCCGCGATCGCGATAGACGGTGCCCAGGTAGTCGAGGGTGACTGCTTCTCCGGGGCGATCGTCTATTTCTCTCCTAATAGCTAGCGCTTTTTCCAGAAATATAAGTCCTTCGTCGGTGCGATCGCCTCTGTGGTGGAGCCAACCGATATAAGTCAGAGTTCTACCTTCTCCCATGGGGTCTTCTTCAGCTCGCATTATCCCTAGTGCCTGTTGGTAACGCTCCAAGGCCCGGTCTCGTTCTCCTAAATTTTCCCTAGCAGAACCGATGTTTAAAAGAGCGTAAGCTTCGCTGCGGCGATCGCCTATTTCTTGAAACTTTTCTAAAGCTTTTTGATAATAAGAAACAGCCGTTTCGTAGCGACCGAGATTTTCATAAACAGCGGCAATATTATTAATAGTTGTAGCTTCTGCTAAAGGATTCTCAACGCTTCTAAGAATTGCCAGAGATTCTTGATAGAATGACAAAGCTTTTTGGTACTGACCTAAATTGCGATAAACCACCGCCATATTGGTCAAAGTTATCGCTACGCCGCCGTCATTTTTTAGCTGTTTAAAAATCAGATTAGCCTCTTTGTAATTATCTAAAGCTTGTTGGTATTCGCTCAGGTTATAATAAATTTGTCCTATTTGATTAACCGTCGCAGCCTCCCCCTGACGCTCGTCAATTTCTCGAAGAATAGCCAAAACTTCCTCGAAAGTTGTTAAGGCAGCATCTAATTGACCTTTGTTTAAAAGTTCTGTAGCCTGTTGGTAGAGTTTTCCTGCTTCTTGTATCCGGTTGGGCTGGGTTTGGGCGCGTACTAAGACCGATGAGGTAAAATTATCAGTAAAGAAAGGTGCATCGAATAAAGGTATCTGGATGACGGCTACCAAGAGGAGGTAAAGCAGTCTGGAACGTTTTTTATCGGTTTTCATTTCCGGTCCTCCTTTGCAACAAATCGCGGTTATGTTATATTATAACAAATCCGAACGATTATTGGGTTTTTCTGACGATTTCACAAAAATTAACAAAAACCATGCTAAAATTAAACATCAACAAATATTTCCGAATTACAACTCTGTCTTTGGGAATAGGAGCGATCGCTCTCTTATTGCCAGTTTTTGCTCAATCTAATTTCAATGAATCTCAAAGTCTGTTTCAACCTTCTGTAGTGCTAGATTCTCCCAAACGTTCTGGGGGTCATATTGCCGAAACTTTGGCAAGAGAACCGGAATTTAGCAGTCTGATTTCTGCGTTAAATTTAACGGGAATAACGCCAATACTAGAAACAGGAGAAGCGGGAAGTTTAACCATATTTGCTCCCACTAATACTGCTTTTCAAAAAAATAGCGCCGCCTACGCGAAATTGCTTCAACCCCAAAATAAAGATAAGTTAATTAGGGTTCTCAAATATCATGTAGTTAGCGGGCAAATTACGCCGGAAAAAGTAGAGGGTGGGGCGGTAGAAACCCTCGAAGGCAGTGAAGTTAAAATTACGGTGACATCGGAGGGAGTAACGATAGGCGATCGGGCTAAAGGAATTCAACCGTCAACTGAGGCCAGCAACGGGGTAATTGTTCGGATAGATAATCTACTTTTGCCCCCAGATTTAGAGTTGTAAAAATAGAGCTGTAGGGGCAACAGCATTCGGGGGTTTAATCATCTTAAAAATCCTTAATTTTGATGCCCGAGTGCTTTGCCCCAACCCCGCGTTTAATTTTCTGTTGTAGAGCTGGTAAAAAAGCGATCGCCCCTTTTGCAGTGAGAAGAGCGATCGCCCCTTCCATAGCTATCTGGGCGGAACGTTGTTAAAAAAAGTAATTGACTAAATCTGGATTTTTGAGATATAATCGTATCAGTTTAGACAACAAAGTCCATGAAAAACCGAATCGTTATAGACCCAAAAATCCATCCCGGCAAACCAATAATAAAAGGAACCAGAATTCCCATTACCCGAATTCTTGGAGGATTAGCAGGAGGCATGAGCGTAGAAGAACTATGCACCGAATACGAAGTCAGCACCGAAGACGTTCTCGCTTGCCTCAGCTACGCCACTAACTTAAATGGCTGAGGGGCGATCGCTTTCCTGAAACTGGTAAAAAAGCGATCGCTTTTTCCCGTCCAAAATTTCATCAATTAGTATAGACAAAAACCGTTTCCCAAGCTATAATAAACCAAGAACTTGACGATTAGGAACAACCAAAATGACAGACGAAGAAATCAAGCAACTTGTGGCAAAGGCCATCCAGGGTCTAGCAGATGTAATTGCAGCGGACAAACAGGAACAAAAGGAGCGATATGCCAGAATGGATAACCTTATTGAAAGCAACTCAAGGTCCATTCAGGGTCTCACAGATATGGTTGTCACCGACAAACTCGAACAAGCAGAGCGCAATGCAAAACTAGACAAAACACTAGAAAAACTGACCGCTCTCAACGAGGGCGTGGTTAATCTTTTATCTTCTATGGATGAAGACCGTCCCACCGTACTCAGGAAATTGAACGCGATCGAAAATAAAGTCGATCGCCTCTTGGAACGACGAGAAAACAACAATAGTTAGAGGATGAGGAAAAAGCGATCGCTTTTTCCCGTCCAAAATTTCATCAATTAGTATAGACAAAAACCGTTTCCCAAGCTATAATAAACCAAGAACTTGACGATTAGGAACAACAAAAATGACAGACGAAGAACTCAAACAACTTGTCGAAAGCAACGCCCGAACGGCCCAAGCAATATTAGACTCTATGGCTGAGGCCAGACTGGAGCGAGAAGAATTGCGAGAAGGTATGCAACGAGTTCAAGATGCAGTAGTGCGGTTGGCTAACCTGCAAGAAGGCATGGGCAACTGGCTAGCTGCTTTGGACTAATACCGTCCCACCGTACTCAGGAAATTGAACGCGATCGAAAATAAAGTCGATCGCCTCTTGGAACGACGAGAAAACAGCAATAGTTAGAGTTAGTATTGCGCGCATTGCACGCCCTACATAAAATAGTAGGTGCGCGGCGCGTGCTTAATGTATAAAAATCGCTGAAGCGATCGCTGCGAACAAACTTACTGCCAATTCCCTACTAATACATAAGGTGCCCAGAAGAACGGGTGCTGGTAATCGCTATTTTTTAACAGAGCTAATTGGGCGCGACGCAAGGCTTCTGCTTTCGATACTTTATCGGCGTTAGCTAACTGCTTGTAAAACTCGACCATAACCTCCGCAGTGCTGCGATCGTCCACCGTCCACAAAGTAGCTAACGTACTGCGGGCCCCCGCCCTCACCGCTACTCCCGCCAAACCTAAAGCGGCCCGGTTGTCTCCGGCCACGGTTTCGCAAGCGCTTAAGACTAATAACTCAATAGCGCCCTGCCCTTGTTCCCTTTTCAACAAAGTATCTAAATCCCCGACGTTAATTCTGCCGTTCCAATCGAGGATAAAAGTATTATCAATATTAGAGCTAAACTGTCCGTGAGTTGCTAAATGAACCACCGGAAACGGCACTTCTGCTATTAAATTGCGAAGGTTTTCTTGAGTAAAGTTCTGGTTTTCTTGTTTTTGGTTGGGGATGGTACCGGCGATATTGTTTAATTCATCCTCTACCGCAGGCAGGGGACCCAAATTATTCTGTTGAAAACTGGGGGCATCGGTAGCACCGGCAATAACTGCACCTAGTTCTAAATCCGATAGTGGTTGGGGGTTTAACAATTGCAATCCTGGGGCTAAAGCTAGGGCATATTTTTCGATTAAATATTCGTTGCCGTCGTGCAATACTGCCATCGGAACATTGCGCAATTCTCCATCTAATACAAATACCAATGTTTCGATTTTACTCTCTTCTAAATCCCTTTCCACCGGACGAATTAACCAGTCGTAAAGTTGTTGGGTTAGAGGTAAAAAATTAGTGCCGCTGCCGGGAGATTGGAGGGAGGCATTGGCTTCTCCCGCCCGCAATTCTGTTAGGGTTTTGGTTAGTTTTTCTTGGCTAACAAATTCCTCATTTGACGAGGCATCTTTGGGGGTGTTTAATAATAGGCGATCGCCCGGCAAAGTTACGATTACTTCCACCCTATCTTCGAGAATTATCGGATAAATTATCGCCGCATCTTCGGCGAGTTCGTCAATAGCTTTTGGGTTGGTTTCCGCGCAGGCATCTCGGAAAAAGTTATTTAATTCTGCTAGTTGCAAAGATTCTAAAACTTGCCGAGTTTCTTTGAGTTGTTTTTGGCTTTCTTGGGTTTTTCCTTGTTTGATTAATGATTTAGTTGCTTGTAGGTTTAAAGAGACTAATTGTCGGTAAACTGGTTCGACGCGATCGCGAAAGGAAAATTGCACTTCTGGGTTAATTGCCACTAAGTCGCTACGCAAAGATTGGAGGGTTTGAAAAGCATTTTTATAAGCAGCGATCGCCGAGTAAAGATTCTTATCTGCTTTGGCGATATTGCCTAACTTTTCTGCAGCCTCGTATTTAGCTTTTCTAATCCGTCCTAACTGCCAGGAAAATTGATAAAAAGTCACGGGATTTTCGTAAGCTGGCGCTAAATTTAATGCTTGTTGAGTCAGCTTTTCTGCCCTTTCCCATTCTCCCGTTGTTTCTCGTAAATGCCCCAGAGTGCCGACGGCGTAAGCTTCGGCTTTTTGGTTGCCTAAAATGCGGGCATCTTCCCTGGCTTCTTCTAATACTAGATTTACTGCTTCAACCGTGGGAAAACCTGCGGGAAGGTTAGCAAAATTGGCCGATTTATTAGCGACAAAATCGATTAGCTTTTCGGCGGCATTAATGCGAGCGTAAATTGCGGTTTTACTGGGAGGTAAATTTTGAAAATCTTGTTGGAGCGATCGCCATATTTTCACCGCACTTTCTAACTGTTCGTCTCCCAACCATGCTTGACTATCTAATAACAAACCAAATAGATTTAATTGGGCGGTTAATCGTAAAACCGGCATCTTGGCCGTCGCCGCCAAATCAACAGCTTGTCGATAAGCTTCTAAAGCTTCTTGAGTCTTAACAATTAAAACTGTAAAATTCTGCTGTTGCGGAGGCAATAAAACTTCTCGTTCCACCAACGCCCCCGCCGTGTTGCCCAAACTGGATAAAGCTTTACTTTTTTCGGCGGGCAATTCTAACTGTTTGGCAACTTCCAAACTTGCTTTTAAAACTTGTTCGGAAATATCTATGTTGCTAACTACTCTTAAAACGTTTCCCAACTCCAGCAAAGCATCAAATTTTAAGAGAGAATTGGGGAGATTAGCCAAACTTTCTAAATCGGTTGTGGAGACTTGACATTGAGATTTTTCCCAACCTAAAACCTCGATTAAATTTTGACAAGCGCGGGGATATAATCCCAAATCTTCTAAGGCTCTAGCGCGATTAATTTGGGTTTGCTGGTAAAGAGAGCGATCGCCTATTTTCTCAAAAATATCTCCCGCTTGTTTCCAAGTATCGACAGCCGCCTCCGGTTGTCCTATTTCTCGCTCTAATTTTCCGCGAATATTGAGAGTGGCGGCGAGGATTCGCCGTTCGGTGTCGCCTCCTTTTTCTGTTAACAAACCGAGACTTTGATTAATAGTATTAGTTGCCTCTTGCCAGAGTCCCAATTGTTGATAAGTGAGGGAAAGATTGCTGAGGGACATTGCTTGGTTGAGGCGATCGCCCTTATTAGCAAATTGGTTTGCTGCTTGCTGCCAAACCGCCGCCGCATCCTGGAAGTTTCCCTGTCGATAAAGCGCTTTTGCTTCCTCCACTAATGAAAAAGTATTAGTTTGAGATTGAGCGATGGTAGTAGAGTGGATAGTTGCCAATACAGGTGGGGCTGCCATCGAGAGGAAAAACAAGAAAATTGTCAGGATAATAGTATTAGTCTTTTTTCTAAACATGGTTTTTGTTTGGCTAAGTCGGTAATAGCTATTCTAGCAAATAAAAAGGAATTGTGCTAATGGTGGACCAGAAACCGGGTTTTTTGAAAAAACCCGGTTTCTAAGATGTCGCGAATGACTTAGGTTTGCTACACTCTTACTCAAAAACAGAAATGCCTCCCAAAGCTTGACAAAATAAACCTTTATTCTTACAATAGGATCGGGCAAATTTTAGTCCTAAATTAGGAGGAATGATTAATGGCAGAAACAACAGCTAATAAAGTAGCGGATTGGATAATTCGCTTTTGTCACGAACATGGCGATTTAATTACCAATTTAAAACTGCAAAAATTGATATATTACGCCCAAGCGTGGTATCTAGCACTGTATGACGAGCCTCTATTTGACGACCGTTTAGAAGCATGGATAAGCGGGCCGGTACAACCGGAGGTTTACGACAGGTTTAAATACTACAGGTGGGAACCGATTAACTACAATCCAGAACCGGTAGAATTGCCAGAAGAAATAGAGGAGCATTTAATAGAAGTTATCGAAGTATTTGGCAAGTATCCGGCCTCTTATTTAGAAAGAATGGTTCATAACGAACTGCCCTGGTCGAAGGCCCGTCGCGGCACCCCCATAGACGAACATTCGACGGCAGAAATTTCTACCCAGGATATGCAAGGTTTTTACAAAACGGTGATGGAAGATGAGCAAGAAGAAAAAGAGGAAAAACGGGAATCTCAAAGGGTTGGAACTGCCTAAATCTAATAAGATTGTCGAAACCAAACAAGAGGATGAGGAGGTGATTTTCTCTTTTAAATATTTGGATTTGTTGGGCAATAACAAATTTAGTATTGCCGGCTGTGGAGAAAATTATTTGGAAAAACTCTTGTTGCGTCTGAAAGATTTGTCAACTATTCAAGTCGATGAATTTCTGAGCAGTCGATCGCCTTCATTAAGAGCCCACGAAATTGATTGGAAAAATACAACAGAACCCAACGGGTTTACCAATCTTAATGCTTATTTAAGGGAGATAACTGCTTTCCAATTTGAAATATCGGCTAACGAATACGGACGAGTGCATGGGTTTTTGATCGACAGAATTTTTTACATAGTTTGGTTAGACCCGATCGCAATTTGTACTCGTAAAATGGGTGGGATAGGTTTGGGAATTTTTTCGAGTTTGTAAACGCTTTTAGAGAGGTTAAAAGTATGACTGAATTATTAGCAGAAGCTTTTGCTAAATTACAGCAATTACCGGATACGCGGCAGGATGAAATTGCTCGATTTATTCTCGAACAAATCGAACCTCGGGATTTTTGGTCGGAGTTGAACGAAATTATCGAAGAATGTCAGATGGAAACTGGGATTAACGACCTTTCTTATCAACACGACCATTATCTTTATGGAACTCCCAAGAGAGAGGTAGAGTAATGAAAAAAGTTTTTGTCGATACTGCAGCTTGGATAGCCTTAATTAATAGCGATGATGACTTTCATGGTTCGGCGTTATTAATAATGAGGCAATTGCAACAACAAAAATGCCGATTAGTAACAACTGATTTTATTTTGTTGGAGCTAGCTGATGCGCTTGTTTCGTCTAAACTGCGCCCTAAAACAATCGCTTTTATCAACCGCTTGAAAGGTCTTCAGGATTTACAAATTATTCCTTACAAGACTAGATTACAAGGATTTTCTAAGATAGCGGGCGCTTGGGTAAATTGGTCCTTTAGTAGAATGGGACATTGAATTTTACCATTTTAGGGCCCGAGGCAATTTTAATCGAATTAATAAGGCTTTTGAGGGTCGGTTGACCAATCCTTTTTTCAAGGACTTGCCACGACATCCTTATCGGCAGTCGGCGGTACAATTTCTTTTTCCTCCCAGTCCGTGCTAAGATACCATTAATAACAAAACGACTCTGGAGCATTAACATGGATTTAGAAACTTTATTAAAACATATAGACATTGGCGAAGACCAAGATATTGAGTTTAAATCTGCTGAAAATGATTTGCCCAATTCTATTTGGGAAACAGTTTCCGCTTTTGCCAATACAGATGGTGGTTATCTAGTTTTGGGGGTTAAGGAAACTGGTAATAAATCTATTTTGTCAGGGATTAAGAATCCTGAAAAGTTAATCAACCAATTCTGGAACAATCATAATAATCGCCAAAAATTGAGTACCCCTCTTTGCTCTAATTCTCATCTGGAAACTCAAGAAATTGAAGGTAGTAAAATTCTCATTATTGAAATTCCAAGAGCAGCTCGCACCCAACGTCCTGTTTACATTAAAAATAATCCGATAACTGGAACTTACAAACGCAATTACTCGGGAGATTATCGCTGCACTGAAGAAGAAGTAAAACAGATGTTGCGAGATGCTAGTAACGAGCCCCAGGATTATCAAACTTTAGATGGTTTTGATTTGAACGACCTCGACTCAGAAACTCTTAAAATCTTTCGCCAACGTTTTACTAATAGAGAACCAGACCATCCTTGGTTAGCCCTTGACGACCAAAATTTGCTTTATCAGTTGGGAGGATGGAAACGCGATCGCCACACGGGCAAACAAGGATTAACCGTTGCTGGATTGTTAATGTTTGGTCGCGAACGCAGTCTTTTAGAAGCTTTTCCTCATTACCACCTAGATTACCAGGAACGTTTCTCCACCGATCCAGAGCAAAGGTGGGATTATCGCTTGACCCTAGACGGTAAATGGGAACCAAATTTATTTAACTTTTATTATCGCGTTTACAGCCGTTTAGTTAACGATTTAGACGTACCATTTCGCCTCGATAAAAATTCTACTCGTGCGGGAGAAACTCACGTTCACCAAGGAATAAGAGAAGGATTAGTTAATACTCTAATTCATGCAGATCATCTATCTGCAAGACCGCTATTTATTATTAAGTCAAAACAAGCTTTTGCATTTTCTAACCCCGGTCGCTTGAGAATCCCTCTGCAACGTCTTTATGAAGGTGGCTACAGCGACCCTCGCAATCCCAACTTGCAAAAAATGTTTCAAATGTTAGGATTAGGAGAAAAAGCCGGCTCTGGATTTGAGAAAATTCTTAGGGCATGGAGAGAACAAGAATGGATCGTTCCTTTAGTATCGGAAAAACTGGATTTAGAAGTAACATCCTTGGTCTTACCAATGGTTAGTTTAATCCCAGAAAATGTAGAAACTGAATTAAAGAAAATAGTAGGAAATAATTATCAGAATTTAAAAGAACTAGAGCGAATTATTTTGGTACTAACTCATAAATTTGGTGAAATTACTAACACTGACATTCAACATTACAGACAGGAACATCCCAGAGACATCGGCGAATGTTTAAAAGGTTTAGTTAATAGCGGCTGTTTGGAAAAGTCCGGTCGGGGAAAAGGTACGCGCTACAACTTGCCAAAGCAAGATCGAGGAGATTTGCTGTTATTGTTAACAAGCTCCGAACATTACGAGTCAAGCTCCGAACATTACGAGTCAAGCTCCGAACATTACGAGTCAAGCTCCGAACA
>CAZUCT010000017.1:37817-43973 GCA_964619285.1 uncultured bacterium
GAACATTACGAGTCAAGCTCCGAACATTACGAGTCAAGCTCCGAACATTACGAGCGTTTAAAACAAATCGCCGCTCCCGTTTGTAACAAGAAACGTGCAAATAAAGAGGATGTGAAGCAAGCGATCGCCCAACTCTGCTCCGAACAATATCTGCCACTCCGAACATTAGCTAAATTACTCGGACGTCAGCCAGATAGCATCCGAAATCATTATCTCAATCCCATGCTGGAGGAAGGACTGCTGGAACTTCAATACCCCGACTCGCCAAAACACCCACAACAAGCATATAGAACGCTTTCTCAGCCAGACGATCGGTCTAGCTGAGTTGGCGCGATCGCCCCCAGAAAGACCTAAAAAACCCAGAAACCCGGTTTTTCGGAAAAACCGGGTTTCTTAATTCTGCCTCCAGCCAAAACAGAAAGGTTAACGGTGGGAGGGGGTAAAGCATTCGGAAACCAGAATTAACGATTTTTCCCAAAAATTGTCGCCCGAATGCTTTACCCCTACAGTTCTATTTTTTCATCAAAATTACCCCGACATAAAGCTAATTTTCCCCCCAATAACCCATCCGCTACATCCGCTTCAAAATCCGCTGCTAACGACACGTCCGAGGATTTTCTCCCTGGCGGGCCGGACTCTCTCCAGTCGGATCGTAACTCACTAAAATTAAATCCCCGCTGGCATCGCGAACCCAACCTCGGGCCGATTGTATTGATGAGGAACCTGGTTCCGTGGATGGCGGACGAGAACTCTGCCCGTTGGTGGGGGCGACCGGTTCCACTAGGTCAACCCTCGCATCCTGACTGTTAACGCTTTGATTCGGATCCGGGGGCAGACCGCCCTTGCCCGTTACCGTAAATTCGCTCCTGTCTCCTTGACGACAAGGATCCTGCGCTATCAATGCCGCTGGATCCACAACCTCCTGGGGTAACTCTACTAAACCGGCTGCCGGATCCACTTCTGGCGTGTTCAATTCGATAGTCCCACTAAAAGCCGGCCCTAACTCGGAAGTTGCCGTAATATCGCTGCGGAGGGTTTCCGACTCTCGGAACTCGGTGCCGAAAATCCCGTTGGCATTGATAATTACCCGACCGCCAAAACTAAACTCGGCGTTGGCGGTGATGTCGCTGTTTTCTAAGGAGATTAAATTCTCCGCGTCGATATCGATATTCCCGCCAGTGGCCTCCTCCGTCGCGTTGGTGGTAATGTTGCTGTCGCGCCGCAAAACGACATCCCGGGCGTTGGGGATAATATCTCCTTGACCGGCGCGGGTTTCGGCGGTGAGACTGGCGCTGTTTTCTAACAACAACCTCTCCGCTTCTATATTAATAGAACCGGCCCGACCGGTGCCCTGACTGGTTACGTTGATGGAAGAGCGATCGCGCACCTCCAACTCCCGAGCATTAATGGTTATCTCCCCGGCCCGACCCTCGGAACCCGCCGACGCTACCGTTGACAGTTCCGAACCTACGGCCCGGAAACTGTCGGCGTTGACGGTAACGATACCTCCCGGCCCCCGTCGCAAAGTCGGACTCAAGATAACCGCCCCATTTTCTAGGGTCATCGTGGGAGCAGTTAGAGAAATATTGCCCGCGTTCCCCTTGCCCTCGGTACCGGCAATTAAACCGTTGGCACCTTCATCCACCAGCAAGTTAAACTCTTGGTTTAAAATCTCCTCTCTCACTCGTTGCAAGCTGTCGTAACTCGTGCCGATTAGCGTCACCGACTCGGAAGCGCGGACCTCGATATCGCCGCCATTCCCCCGACCGGAGGTGGTTGTCGAAATGCGAGACTGCCCCCGCACTTCTAACTGGCCCGTTTCTATATTTATAGAGCCCCCGTCGCCGGTTGCCTCCTGGGTGGCGGCGGCGGAAATTAAAGAACCATCCACCAAGAGGCGATCGCTCTCGATTTCAATTGTACCCCCCGCGCCTTCGCCAAATGTAGGGGCAAACAATTCGGAATCTTGCCGCAACAGTAATTCTCCGGCGTTAACCGCAATATTCCCCGCTTCTCCCTGGGAACCGCGCGCGGCCAAAGTCGAAATGCTGGACTGGTTTAAATCCAAGTTGCCCGCATTAACGGTAATTCGACCGCCGCCACCTTGACCGAGAGTGGGACTGGTAATAACTGCCCCTGCTTCCAGGTTTACTGTCGGGGCGGTAACGGCGATGTTGCCAGAGTCTCCTTTTCCTTGGGTGCCGGCGATTAAACCGCTGACTCGGCGATCGGTCAGCAGGTTAAACCTCATATTCCCTTCCTCTAAATTGCCCGGGTCTAAAATCGCTTCCCTGACCTCGCTCAAGTTGTCGAACCCTTGCCCGACGATGTTAACGGAACCAGAAGCGTTAATCTGGATATTGCCGCCAGCGCCCCGGCCTGCGGTGGTAGCGGAGATTTGCGATCGCCCCCGCACTGTTAGTTGCCCCGTTTCTATATTAATATTGCCTCCATCTCCCGTTGCCTCCTGGGTGGCGGCGACGGAAATTAAAGAACTATCCACCGTCACGCCGCTAGCGTTAGCGGAAATATCGCCCCCGGCCCCCGCCCCAAAAGTCGGGGCGAACAACTCGCTATCTTGCTGCAACAATAACTGTTGCGCGTTAACCGCAATAGTTCCGGCCCGACCTTCGGAACCCAAGGCCGCTACGGTGGAGATGCTGGAACTGGTGGCATTGAGATTTCCCGCATTAATGGCAATACTGCCGCCGCCCCCTCGTCCCAAAGTCGGACTCAAGATAACCGCGCCACTTTCCAAAGTTACGGCGGGGGCAGTTACGGAAATATTGCCCGCGTCTCCCTTGCCTTGGGTGCCGGCGATTAAACCGCTGACGCCTTCATCCAGCAGCAAGTCAAACTCTCCGTTTAAAACTTCTTCCCTCACGTCTCGCAAATTCTCAAATCCCGTTCCCGTAATTTTCACCGACTCGGCAGCGCGAATCTCCATACTGCCCCCCGCCGCCCTGCCGGAGGTGGTAGTCGAAAGGCGAGATGCCCCCCGAATTTCTAAACTGCCAGTATCTATATTAATAGAACCGGCGCTGGCCGTTGCCTCGGGAGTGGCGGCAGCAGAAATTAAGGAGTTTTCGACATCGATGCGATCGGCGCTAACCGCAATGTTGCCTCCCGCCCCCGCGCCAAAAGTGGGGGCGAACAGTTGGGAACTGTTGCGCAATAGTAATTGTTGGGCGTTAACCTCGATATCTCCCGCCTTGCCTCCAGAAGCGATCGCTGCAGGAGTTGAAATGCTGGAAGCGCTCAAATTGAGATTGTCGGCATTGACGGTAACGTTGCCCCCGGCCCCCCGCCCCAAGGTCGGACCAAAGATAACTGCACCGTCTGTCAAGTTGACCGTGGGGGCGGTTACGGTAATATTCCCCGAATCTCCCGCAGTTTTTTCGGTGCCGGCAATTAAACCGCTAACTCTTTTATCCACCAAGAGGCTAAATTCCCCGCTCAACACTTCGTTCCTCACTCGCGTCAAATTCTCCAATCCCGTCCCCGCAATAGTAACGGACTCGGAAGCGCGGATATTAATATCTCCACCCGCGCCAGTTCCCGAGGTGGTAGTCGAGAGGCGAGATTCCCCGCTAACCGATAACTGCCCCGTTTCTATATTTATATTGCCGGCATCGCCCCGGGCATCGAAGGTCGAAGCGGTGGAAATTAGGGAGTTTTCGACGGTGACGGCACCGGTGGCATCGATATTAATCTCTCCTCCGGCACCGTCGCCAAAGGTTGGGGCGAACAATTCGGAACTATTGCGCAATAGTAAATTGTCGGTGGCGATCGCGATATTCCCCGCCCGACCTCCAGAATTTAAGGCCGCCAAAGTCGAAATTAAGGAAGCGTCCGTCTGGATGCTGCCAGCGTTCAAGTTAATATTGCCGGCATCCCCCGTCCCCAAAGTCGGACTGATAATAACCGCGCCACTTTCCAAATTTAACGAAGGCGAAGTAACGCTAATACTCCCAGAACCAGCAACGCCCTGGGTGCCGGCGATTAAACCGTTAACTCTTTCTTCGGTCAGCAGTTGGGTCTCGTTAAAGAGGATCGAGTCTTTTACCGACTGCAAGTTCTCGGCACCGACACCCCTCAGCGTCACCGACTCGGCAGCGCGGATTTCGATACTGCCCCCAGTGCCAGTGCCGGCGGTGGTTGTAGAAATTCGCGATGAGTTTTGCACCGATAACCGCCCGGTGTCGATAAAAATATTACCGCTGTCTCCCGTGGAACCGACGGGGCCGGCAGTGGAAATTAAGGAATCTTCCACGGAGACAATGCCGGGGGCATCGATATTTATATCCCCGCCATCTCCGCCGCCAAAGGTAGGGGCGAAGATTTCGGAACTATTGCGCAATAGTAAATTGTTGGAGGCGATCGCGATATTTCCCCCCGCCCCGCCAGGCAAGTTTAGCGACCCAGAAGTAGAACCCGGACCTGTCAAACTGGAAATACTCGAACCGGTTAACTCGATATTATTGGCGTTAACGTTTATATTTCCCGCCGCGCCAGAGGCAAAAGTTGGATTTAAAATGACCGCCCCACTGGCAAGGTTTAACGAAGGAGAGTTAACGGTAATATTCCCCGCGTTCCCTCCTCCTTGGGTGCCGCCGACCAAACCGTATAACCCGGGTTCCGTTGCCAAATCGACATTTCCATCGAAGATACGCTCTCGCAACCGATCCCATTCCTCAAAACCAACCCCCACCAGCGTCACCGACTCGCTAGCGCTAACGGAAATATCGCCTCCCGCCCCGCCGCCAACCGCGACGTTGCGCAGTTTCGACCTTTCCACCGACACTTGCCGGCCTTGCACTTGGATGGTGCCGCCACCCCCATCGATAACGGTATCTTCGGCGAGTCGGATATTTTGGAAATTGGGGAAACTGCCGCCGTCGTATCCCAAAGCAAAACCGTTTTCCCCAAAAGTCAAGTTAACCAAACCGCCGCCAGCGCTGCCGAGTTCCACTCTGCCCGCCGTTGTCGTCAAGGTCGCCCCCTGGAAGTTGAGGTCGCCGCCCAAAATTCCTAAAGTCTCTCCTGGCGGCACTGCCAAAGTTGCCCCCCGCGCTTCTATCGGTGCCGGCGCTTCTCGAAATTGCAGTCCCACCGGAATATTAACGGTTAACAAAGGTGCGCCCTGGGAGTTCGTCGCGGCAAATTCGGCCCCGCCATCGAAGAGAATGCCGTTGGCGGTGGAGGCAAAGAAGGAACCGCCGACATCTAACCTGGCGTTGGGGCCGAAAAAGATACCGTTGGGGTTGAGCAAAAATAGGTTGGCGTTGCCCAAGACTCCCAGAGTGCCGAGAATATTAGAAATATTGTTGCCAGTAACGCGACTGAAAATATTATCGATGCCCTGGGGGTTGGAAAAATAGACTCCCGCCCCGTCACCGACGTTAAATTCTTGGAAACTGTGGAAGAGGTTGCCCCCGCGAAGGGCTCCTCCATCGATGCGATCGCTCGGCAGACCGTTTATATTTTCTCCCGGCACTACCACCGAACTTTCTGCCCCCAAACTATTATCGGGGACGACTTGCCCGAGGGCGGGCAGGGTGGTAGTGGTTAGAGCGATCGCTCCTGCTAGTGGTAATATTAATTGATGTTGTTTCATAGCTACTTGTTAATTGTCAATTGTTAATTGTTAATTGCCCCAGAGGAACTATCTTAACTCGTCCATCTTCGTCGATGACAAACTCTATTTGAGTTCCTGTATCCAGTTTTAGGTAGTCCCTAATTTCTTTAGGGATAACGACCTCTCCTTTATTGGTAACTGTTGCATTGGCCATAACTACAAAAATTTGCTAAGTTTCCTCCATCTTAACACATATTGACTAACTGCTTTTATCCCTTGCTAATAAACTCATTTTCTCAATCATTTTCAAAAAAAAAATCAGGTTAAACCCGGGGGTGGGGCAAAGCATTCGGACATCAAAATTAATGGGTAACAAAAAAACTTATCCCCCGAATGCTTTGCCCCTAAAGTTCTATTTTTTCATCAGAATTAACCAGGCATAAAGCTAAATTTTTCCCCAATAACCCATCCGCTACATCTCGTAGGACGGGCATCTTGCCTGTCCCCGCTGCTAACTAACTGGCTTTTTACGACTAAAGTCGTTACTACAAACAAGCTTTTTTCCCCAATAACCCATC
>CAZUCT010000018.1:0-600 GCA_964619285.1 uncultured bacterium
GGTTTTTTACCAACCGGGTTTCTATTATCTCTGTTACCCGTAAAAAGGTCGAAACGTGCTTTTCTAAGATTTCCCGAATCAAACAACCATATTTAGCTAACTTATCGTTAACTTATCCATTGCGAAATTACCTCCAATTTTTTAGCCTCTCTTTATTCTAGCCTTTCAAACACAAAAACATCATTTTTTTGATAGGTAATTTCCCATTGATTACTACTCTTTAATCTTTCCGCCAAAATAATTCCTTCTTCTGAAGTATCCGGCCAAGGATGACGTAAATTTAAAACGACATAATCAAATTCTTCTAAGTTTTCTGGGTCGGTTTGATTTAATAATTTGACCGTTTCCCGATGGGTTAAATGGGGGGCTAATTTATTATCGGTTAGGACTCCGCCAGTGGTAGTTTTAAGGGTAGCGATCGCCTCCTGATTTGCCTGCAAAGTATCCATGGTTCTATTAGCAGCAGAAAGAAAGCCAAAATTTCCCAACAATAATAAAACCAATACCGACCAAACAATAATAACTTTTGGCGATTCATAATTGGGAATTGATAATTGAAATTTGAAGGTCGAAACCCGGTTTTTTACCAACCGGGTTTCT
>CAZUCT010000018.1:700-13618 GCA_964619285.1 uncultured bacterium
GTTATCAATGAAACCCAATTTTTTACCAACCGGGTTTCTGTTATCAATGAAACCCAATTTTTTACCAACCGGGTTTCTGTTATCAATGAAACCCGGTTTTTTACCAACCGGGTTTCTGTTATCTCTGTTTCCCGTAAATCTGTTTCTGCCAAAATGCCAATTATTGTTAACAATAAAAATGGCAGTACCGGCAGAGAATATTGATAATTTAAACTGCGTTGAAATCCGACATCGGAAAGCAGGTTCAAAAAGATAGTAGGAAGGGCGGGAATCAAGGGAATAAAATTAGCAATTTTGGGAAGTTTACCCCCTGGAACTAATCCCCATAAGACGGGTAAAATTACTAATAATAAATATTTCAGAGCATCCCAAGAAAAGATTTTTGCCAGAACTAAATCTGGGAGGAGAAACAGCTTAACAATAATGCCAACGACGGAATCTCCTAAATAACTGTAACGTCCTACTCCAGCAACTTCTTGACCGCTAAAAGCAGGAATGATGCCTTGAGTAACAATTAAAAACCAGAAAAAACCCGCGCCAAGAGCAATTAAACCCGAGAGTTTTTGCTTTTCAAATTTCCACAACCAAAAACCCATTGCCAGTACGGTTAAAGATAGTACCGCTTTGCAACCTAATATCCAGGCGATCGCCACCGAAAACCATGAAATTTTGTGCAATTTCGCAGCTAAAATTGCCCCAAAAATAGCTGGCATCGCCATTACTTCTGGATGGAAATCGAATAAATTGACGTTAAAGATGACTGGATAGAGGAGATAGACTAGGGCGATCGCCTCTGCCAACCTCGGTTTTAACCCTTCCAGGCGGGCCAAACTCCAAACAGGCCAAGCCCCCAAGGCCAAAGAAAGAGCTTGTACCAAAAACAACCAACGGACATGGGGGTAAATCTTGTAAAGCAACCCCAGAGGATAAACGGCCCAGGCGGCGTGGTTGCCCATAAGGTGGTATCCCAAAAACGAGGAGATGGGCGTTTTTCCCTGACTCATTAAGTAAACTACTTGGTCGTAAATGCCAAGATCGAAACCGGTAGACTGAAACAGGGAATGCCGCAAATTGCTAAGGGCAAAAAAGATTGCCGCCGCCACTACCATCATCAAGGTTATTGTCTGCGGTGGAACGGGGATAAAGTCGTTTATTTTTTTCAAAGTTCGTTCGTAGTAATCGCTTTAGCGATTCCTTTAACATAAAATCAATTATTAGTCAACAGTTGTTTAAAAGGCAACAGGCAACAGGCAAGAGGCAAAAGGCAAAAGGGAAACAAGTAACGCTGCCTCGCTTCCGACAGCAGCAGACTTTTGGTCAGATAAATCGTAAGATAAAAATTGCGGACTGAATTGTAAAAGAATTGTAAAAAACCATGAAAGCAATTAGCATCTTAGGCTCTACCGGTTCTATTGGGACTCAGACACTAGATATTGTCACCCATCATCCAGACAAATTTCGAGTAGTAGGGTTAGCGGCGGGGCGGAACGCGAAAATGTTGGCCCAACAAATTCGGCAATTCAGACCGAGTATTGCCGCCATCAGGGATGAATCGAAATTCGAGGAATTGAAAGAGGCGATCGCCAACCTTGACACCCCACCAATTTTACTGGCAGGGGAAGCGGGGGTAACGGAAGTTGCTAAATATGGCGACTCTCAAGCGGTGGTAACCGGGATAGTTGGTTGTGCCGGTTTGCTGCCGACTATTGCCGCTATTGAAGCAGGAAAAGATATTGCTTTAGCTAATAAAGAAACTTTGATTGCTGGCGGTCCGGTTGTCAATCCTTTAATTAAAAAACATGGAGTAAAACTGTTACCGGCAGACTCGGAACATTCGGCAATTTTTCAATGCCTGCAAGGAGTACCAAAAGACGGTTTGCGCCAGATAATTTTAACTGCTTCTGGGGGTGCTTTTCGAGATTGGCCGGTGGAAAAGTTAGCAGAAGTTAAAGTGGCAGATGCAATCAAACATCCTAATTGGTCGATGGGTAAGAAAATTACCGTTGATTCGGCCACGATGATGAATAAAGGTTTGGAAGTTATCGAGGCTCATTATTTATTTGGTTTGGATTACGATCGCATCAAAATTGTCATCCATCCCCAAAGCATAATTCACTCTTTAATCGAGTTAAAAGATACCTCTGTTTTGGCTCAATTAGGTTGGCCGGATATGCGTTTGCCTTTGCTTTATGCTTTATCTTGGCCGGAAAGAATTTATACGGATTGGGAACCATTGGATTTAGTAAAAGCAGGTAATTTAACTTTTAAAGAACCCGATAATTTGAAGTATCCTTGCATGCAATTAGCTTACGCTGCCGGTCGGGAAGGGGGTTCCATGCCGGCAGTTTTGAATGCGGCTAACGAACAAGCTGTGGCGTTGTTTTTAGAAGAGAAAATCCAGTTTTTAGATATTCCGAAGTTGATTGAGTATGCCTGCGAACATCACCAAGCAGATAACAAACAAAATCCTTCTTTGAACGATATTTTAGCGGTGGATAAATGGGCGCGGGAGATAGTTTTAGAGGGGAGTCATTTTTTAAATAATTCCACCCCAAAGGTAACTTATGTTGCGGGAAATAATGCTAATGGTTCGGTAGAATATAAGGTGCTTTCGGCTGAGGAGTTAGCTGAGTTTGATGAGTGCTATCAGCGGGGCTTGGAGAAAGAAGAAAAAGAGGATTATCAAGGGGCTTTACAAGAATTTAATCGGGCGGTAGAGATAAATCCGAAGGATGCTAGTGCTTGGATGAAGCGGGGTGGTATTCGGGAAAAGTTAGAAGATTATCATAAGGCAATGGAGGATTATAATAATGCCATACGCTTAAATTCGAGTCATGCTAAGGCTTATTATTTCCGAGGGAATATTCGGCAAAAGTTAGGGGAATATTGGGGGGCTATTTCTGATTACAATCAGGCGATTCGCTTGAATCCTAATTATGCTTTAGCTTACAACAATCGGGGACGGGTTCATGCCAATGTTGGTTATGTTTTGGGGGCGATTAAGGATTTAGAAAGGGCGTTAAAATTGTTTGGCAATGAAGGAGATAACGATAACGAACAGTTGGCCATGGCAGCTTTGAAGGAATTGCGATAATTAAGAAACCGGGTTTTTTGAAAAGTTAAGAAACCCGGTTTTTTGAAAAGTTAAGAAACCCGGTTTTTTGAAAAGTTAAGAAACCGGGTGGGAGCATCCCTAAATGTTGGTGTCCGAATGCTTTGCCCCACCCCAGGTTTAACCTTCTGGCGAAGGGATGTTTTGAGATTAAATCAGATTTAGGGTAACAATAGAAATTCAATAAAGTATTGCATTGAGTCAATTACCGCTACCCGCCATCTCCATCGGTTCGGTACAACTGGAAATGGGCGATGTCTTAAGTCGATACGCCACTTGGCAGCCACCAACTGTCATTATCTCAGACGGAGCCTACGGACTGGGACTGTTTCCAGGAGAGCCACTAACTCCTACAGAATTAGCCAACTGGTATGCCCCCCACGTCGCCGCTTGGTCGCGCTATTCCTTACGAGATAAGGACGAGAGCTTGAAAGCCACGTCTCTTTAGAGCGTGGATGAAAAGCGAACGGCGACTTCAGTCGCCCGTAAAAAAAAGTAAAAAAGGTTGTCATTTCTCAACTTTTAGTGTTAGGATAACATCGTAACATCAACTACCCTGGGGCGCAGGGAAAGTAACATCTCTGGAGAGACTGGTCTCTGCTTGAATGAAGAAACTCAGGCAAGTAAGCCGACTCGAAGAAAGAGAAAGTCTAAATAGTGATATTTGGAATCCCCGTGTCTTTAGACCGGGGAGAACGTCAACAGAGACAACTTTATGGTTTTGGTGCAGCGAAATTGGTTGGGCGACGGTTCATCCGGTATTGGCAAATAACGGCTGGCAATATCGCTGCACGAATATTTGGGATAAAGGCATCGGCCACATCGCGGGTAACGTCAATAGCAAAACTATCCGCCAGTTTCCCATAGTCACCGAAGTTTGCGTGCAGTACGTTCGCCAGGTAGAATTGCTTACCCCCGACGGCGAGTTGTTGTCGATGCAAGATTGGTTGCGCCACGAGTGGCTTCGCACCGGACTGCCTCTCAATAAAACTAATGAAGCTTGCGGGGTTAAGAATGCGGCAACTCGCAAATATTTCACTAAGGATCGCCTCTGGTACTTCCCGCCACCAGAAATGATGGAACGAATTGCGGCTTATGCCAACTTTCACGGCCCGCCGACGCAATGGCCATATTTTTCTTTGGATGGTAAATCGTCGGTGACGGCGGAGCAATGGTCGCGCTTGCGTTCCAAGTGGAACCACGCCCACGGCGCGACTAATGTTTGGTCGGAACCGGCGGTTCGAGGCGCCGAACGTCTTAAGGATAAAGAGGCCAAGTCCATCCACGCGAACCAAAAGCCCCTACAGCTTATGGAAAGGATTATTCTGGCTTCCAGCGATGGTGGGGATGTTGTCTGGGAGCCGTTTGGGGGTTTGTGTTCGGCGGGTGTGGTTTCTCTGAGGAAAGGTCGAAGGTGTTTTTCTGCTGAGATTAATTCGGATTTTTATCGGTTGGCAAAAGCACGTTTGGAACGCGAGTACGAGCTGTGTCAGTCGTTTTTGTTTCCCGATTTTTTGTGAAATTTCAGTTTTTAAGGGTGCTGTTAAATTAAAATTTCAGAAACCCGGTTTTTTCGGAATTTCAGAAACCCGGTTTTTTCAAAAAATCAAAAAACCGGGTTTCTCAGCTATTTTCTAACATCGCAATAAATTGTAGCTGGAACTGAATCGAAGTTACAGTAAGGACACCATCTCTATAATTGATTAAATCAATCTAACTTTTTGGCATTAAATCTTTAACTCTATCGGTTCAAGTGGATTGCATATTGATGGATAGATTGGTCAATTATTATTGTAAATTCATTGATGGGTAGTTTTCGGGTTTAAAAAGTACCAAAAAAACCAGGATAAACGAAAGCAAAAGCCGTAGAACTAGGAATAATTGTCCCGTCTAATTCTTCGACAATTACGGTATTTAGTTGGTTATCCCAACGGGCTTTAATTTGGCGATCGCCAAAGTTAACAATTTTCTCACCAACTTGTTTTAATTCCTCATGGGGAAACTTTTGACTAATACCAGAAAAACGATTATGAGGTGTTTTTCGATCGACCTCCCAGATATAACTAACCATAGCTTTAGGATGTAGTTGGAGTTGCTCTTGATGTCGTACTGGAAAAACAAGCTCGTCGTTACTGTTATAAGTACCATAAGGGTATCGAAAATAATCTCGATTATGACCGGTTTTTGTGGCTAAAATTTTACTATCAGGATATTTTTTCAACCAGTCTCCCAGGGTTGTTTTCACTGTAGGAACTCTGGTTAAAGATAGATTAACATTTTTGCCGACAACTCCTAAAGCCCAGGGTTGAGAATAGAGAGTATCATCACTGCGATCGTACATTACTAAACAACTTTGATAGAGTTTTCCTGACACTCCGAAGGTAGTATTTCCTCTCTCAAAACCAACGATAGTATCGCATAAAGGACAATAGGAAATTGTCAGGTTAGTCCCCCCTACGGTATCATTAACTATTTCATGCCAATTCATAATACCTAAAGGATAGGCTTTAGCTTCTCCATTAACTACCACACCGATGACTAATTCATCTTTAGAAAAAGGGGTAGTTTTAGCAGTATCAAAAACCGGATTATCAATACTAGGAATACCGTCTTTTGGTGGGCCTCCATTGAGAAGTTGACTTAATTCAATACGAGTGTTTTGAGCCGGCTCTAAATTTTGTGTTCTAATATCTGCTAACTCCTGAGTTTGATTATGAAAATATTGAGTTAAAGAAAAATAACGCAATTTAACATCATCAATGCCTCCTGCTTGATAGACTAAGCTTCCTAAAGTTAAACCGGCCAAACCCAAACTACTCAAACTAATTGCGATGATTTTTTTCATAATTAAAAACCTCGTAAAATCTTCTTGTAAAAAATAAAGGATTATCCCTACATAGCTTTTAATCTTGAAGGAGGAATTAATTTACCTAACTATTTACCAAATAAAGCTTGATAATCATTCACCGTTTGACGCACGTTTGCCAGACAACAACTACCTTGAGGATTATTAATTTCACAAGCACAAAGTTTGGCTTTCATTTTTTCCTTAATCGATTTTTCGACACTACTTTGACCAGTTTCTTCTATTTCCCGCTCGATAAGATTTCTAGTCCAATCAAAACAATAACAGACAGGCACATTTTTGCTTTTGTCTTTCTGAAAGACTGGAATTTTAAGTTCCTCAATCTTAAAAGTTTGCCCTTGTTGATTAAAATAAACTACGGGGCAGTTTTCATCTGGGCAGAAAAAATAATTAGCGGTTTTGTTTAATTTTACTAATGCTTGTGGTTGGAGAACATTTTCCGGGGTGATTATTTTAACTGGTTTTCCTTTTTTTTGATTGATAGGGCAATTGACATTAATTTTACTTTGGTTTTGACAACAAGAATTATCAGACATTTTCAATCTCAATTTTTAAAGCGTGATGGTTGTGGGGCAATCCAATTCTAAACCAAATAAAGGGAAAAAGAGGATTCGGAAGAACATACATCCAAGCAATAAATTCTTCCTTGTAATCTTTGACTTTTAAATGTAACCAAATATACAAAAATTTATAGATACAAAATCCCGGGATGTAACTAAACTGAAAGCCGGTGGTTTTGATATGTTTAAGACGAATATAGTAATTGCCTTCAAAGAGCATGAAACCCCACCCTTCAAATCCTTGGGCAATGATTTTTCCCGTGGGAATATGAGTAATAGTAATTAGTTTTTTCTTCTTTCTCATCAGTAAATAATAGAAAAATAATCCGAAAGGGGATAAAACCCCTTCTAACAGTGAATTGCAATTTTTAAACTGCTTTATCGATTAAATCTTCATAGAATTTCTTTTGTTTTAACCCGGCCACTTTTTCTATGACTTCTTGTCCTTTCATTAAGACCACGGTGGGAGCGCTTCTTACTTTTAATTTCATCGCTAATTCGGGGTCTTCTGTCATATCGATGGTGACTAAATTAAAACCATCGGGGCGATCGCTTGCTAACTGCTCTAAAACGGGAGCGAGGGTTTCACAAGAAGGACAATGGGGTGCAACAAATTTCACTAAAATAGGTTTAGTTGATTCCTGTTGTAATTGGGATAATAAATTAGAATTAGTCACGATAATTTCTCCGTAAATTGACTAAAATTGAACTAAAAAACCTTAAATTAAGCTGCTGATAGCTCTCTGAGAGATTCCCTTTCCGATAACCAACGTTCCGCTTCTAAAGCAGCCATACAACCAGTTCCGGCGGCGGTAATAGCTTGGCGATAATAAGAATCTTGCACGTCCCCTGCAGCCCAAACTCCTTCGATATTGGTAGCAGTGCTTTTGCCCCTAGTTTCAATGTAACCGCGAGCATCTAAAGCAATTTGTTCTTGAAACAATTGGGTATTAGGAGTGTGACCGATGGCATAAAATAAACCATTAACAGGTAACTGCCAAATCTCTCGAGCGATCGCATTTTGGACTTTAACCCCTTGTAAAACTTCATCACCATAAGCAGCAATGGGAATAGAATGCCAATGAATCTTAATTTGAGGATGGGCAAAAAGACGTTCTTGCATGGTTTTAGAAGCCCGTAATTGTTCTCGTCTAACTAATAAATGAACTTTAGTAGCGTATTTTGTCAAATAAAGGGCTTCTTCGGCGGCGGAATCGCCACCACCTACCACTGCCACCTCGGTATTAAGAAATAAAGGACTGGCACCATCACAAATCGCACAAGCAGAGATTCCATTATTCCAAAACTCATCTTCTCCTACGATATTTAATCGTTTAGCGGTTGCACCCGTGCAAATAATTACTCCAAAAGTTCGCACCTCCTTTTCATTAGCTGTCACGATAAAGGGATGTTGGCGAAAATCCACTTTAACCACATCATCGGTAATTAAATTTGCACCCCACCGTAAAGCCTGTTGACGCATTTCCTTCATTAATTGAGGTCCGCTAATCCCTTTAGCAAAACCTGGGAAATTTTCCACTTCTGTGGTAGTCATTAATTGCCCTCCTGGGACGCCACCAGCACTAAAACCTTCAAAAACTAGGGGTTGTAGTTGCGCTCTACCTGCATAAATAGCTGCAGTATAACCAGCAGGACCCGAGCCAATTATTACTAAATTCTCTACCACAATCTAACCTCCCAAAAACCATTGAGTGCCAGCGAACAAGTAATAAGCACCAGTCATCATCAATGCCACGCTACCGAAGCGAATGATGCCTTCTGAATGTTTCAGTAAGCGATTACTTTGTTTGGCTAATCCTGTAAATAAACTCGCCAGAAAAATCAGCATCGTATAACCTAAAGCATAACTAACCATCGTTAGCGTGCCTAAAACTTGAGAGCCCGTAGCCGCCGCCGCAGCTAACACGGCAAATAATACGGGACTAGCGCAGGGGGAACTCACTAAGGCAAAGGTTAAACCCACTCCATAAGGGCCTGCTTGGGGAAGGTTAACATCCATCTCTGGTAAAGGTATTTTGACAACTCCGATTAGCCACAATCCCATTACAGCCATAATTAAGCCAACTGCGATATTGATATAGCCTCGATATTCCACCATTACCAATCCAGCAAAGGAAGAAACTAAGCCAAATAAGCTTAAAATTGTCACTGCACCTAGTACAAATAAACCAGCTTTACTGAAAGCATCCCAACGGGATTTTATTTTTAATGTACCGATGTAACTGAGGTTAACGGGAAGTAAGGCGAGGATACAGGGAGAAACACTAGCTAATAAGCCACCGATAAAGGCTAGGGGTAATAAAACAACGGGATTGGCTGTATTTTGCCGGTCAAACCACTGTTGATAGCGGTTTTCTACAAGAGAAATTAGTCTTTCAACAGGATGGCTAATTACTGGTCCCAGGGTGAGAACAATAATTAAAGTCAGTAAGCCTAATCCGAAATAAAATAACCATTTTCTGGGAATTTTAGGACGGCCTGAAGCCTGATTTTCCGGCGGTATTTTCTCTATTTGAGTCATAAAAATCTCCTAGTACAAAATTCTCTACTGACTTATGGCTCGATCTAAAATCGTTAAGGATTTTTACCCGCGCAGGGATTCGTACTCGCACAGGGATTTTTACCCGCACAGGGATTCGTACTCGCACAGGGATTTTTACCCGCACAGGGATTTTTACCCGCGCAGGGATTCGTACTCGCACAGGGATTTTTACCCGCGCAGGGATTTTGAATTACTCGATCGGGGTTGTTTGTTTTACCTGCGCAGGGATTGCTACAACTAACTAATGTTCCTACACTTAACAAGGAAACTATTGCAATTATGGAGAAATATTTAATCTTCATGGGTTTGATTTCTCAAAAAACTCTGATTTCTGCTGAATTACTTAGGAGAAGTCTGAGATAGAATATTTACCATCGAAAAACTCAGACTTCTAATCTTGAATTACCTTTGAGAAATAGCAGAATTTAATACTGAGGTGTAATCGCTCAAATTATTATTATTGCGATGTTGCGTTAGAATATTACCGCTAGCAGGATCGACAATAGTTACGCTACCTGTTTGTGCTTTATTTTGGGCCAAAAATTCGCTTAAACCTAATTCTCTGGCTCTCGCTTCTGCCTGACTAGCTTTGGTTCGATCGCTTACGTCAAAGACAATGAAATGAGCTTTTCCTTCATATTGTTGTTTTAATTGAGAGAGGGTAGGGGCGATATTTTTACAAGCTGCACACCAACTAGCGTAAATGTCAATAACAACGGGTTTTCCTTGTAATTCTTTGGCTAATGGTCCTCCAACGTTTCTGGTAGAGTTACCCGCACAGGGGTTTTTACCCGCACAGGGATTAGCACCCGCACAGGGGTTTTTACCCGCACAGGGATTAGCACCCGCACAGGGATTTTTGCCCGCACAGGGATTAGCACCCGCACAGGGATTAGCACCCGCACAGGGGTTTTTACCCGCACAGGGATTCGCTTGTGAGATTAAAACGTCGCTAGAAGCAGAAACTTTAACGTTGCTCGTAGCGACTAGGGAAACGGGAATGGCAAGGCTGGTTAAACAAAGACTAAGCCAAAATGGGGTTGATTTGTGAAACACGGTTAAATCTCCTTATCTTTTTCATCCATGCTTCGATTAAAAAATACCAAGATGAGTAGAAGATGAATTGGAGCTAGAAATTAGATAAACTTTGTCTGAAAGGAAAGTTAATCTAATTTTTAGCTGTTACTCATTTTCTCCACGAGTTCGTATCATAGAATAAAATTAATAAATTTACAATTTATTTGAGCTTCTATGGAAGGACAAGATTGGCTAGTGGATAATAATGGGCAATGTTGCCCTCTTAAGAATGTTTCTCGTCCAAAAAAGGGAACTTCACCTTATCGCCTCTATCGTTTTTTGACGGATTTAGAAGATATTTTAGAAAAGATCCATGACGACGGTAAAAGACTCAGAGCGATCGCCCCTTTAGTAAGACAACTATTAAATGATTCTCCCTGGTTATTATTATCTCTGCTGGAGCCCGATCCAGAAACTGGTTGGGAGGTAATGACCCTCTATGACGAACCTTCATTTCCTCTAACAATACAGTTAGTTGCATGGGCTGAAGGTACAATTTCACCAATTCATAATCATGGTTGTTGGGGTTTAGTGGCCGTGTTAAACGGTCGGGAAAAAAATCGTTTTTGGCAAAGAAATCCTCAACCTGAATTGCCCGATCTTATTCAAGAGGCAGGGGAACAAATTTTAGGGGCTGGCGATATTATTTGTTTTCTTCCCTCAGCTATTCACCAAGTAGAAGCTATGGGCGATCGAGGAACTATTAGCTTTAATTTATATGGTGAAACTGATTTCGATCGTAGATTTGAATTCGATCCTTTTCAACACGTTGCACAAAAGTTTTAAAACATTGCAATTCTTGACTTTGTTGGCAAATTCACAAATTTAGGGGGGAACCACCTTTCGCCCCGTCGGCCTGTGAAACCGGGGTTTTTAGAAACCCGGTTTTTTGAAAAAACCGGGTTTCTTTTCAAAGAGAGAATCTAGCGTAGAATCAAAGAGTTATTACTATGATTAAATTACCTAAAATCAAACAATTGTTTCCCTCATCTCTCCAATTTCAATTAACCTTAGAAGTTGTAGTTTTATCAGTAATTGGTTTGGGTAGCGTTGCTGTGTGGGCGGGATGGCAAATGGAACAAAATTTAATTGCAGCCCACAAACAAACTTTAGAATATATTGCGATGCGTTTTCCCGAACAATTAGAATTTTATGCCGAATCAGAATCTTTAGAAACAGGATTAGAAAAAACTATTAAGAGAGTTTCTGCTGCCAATTTAGCAGTATGGGTCAAAAATTCTCAAGGTCAAATTGTAGCCCAATCTTTTCCTGTAAATAATTCTCGGTCAGAAATTCAAGTTTTTGAGGAGATGCAACAAGTTCCGAGAAAACCTCAAATTGTTAGATTTAACGGTCGCGATCTTGTTTTATGTGGCACAAATTTAGCGATCGATGGCAATTTCATAGGTAAGTTGTATTTATCCCAAGATATTACTGAAGACAAACATAAATTAAATTTGAGTTTATGGCGATTATCTTTAATTAGTTTGACAACAATTACAATTTTAGTTGTTGCTATTAGTTATCGCATCAGCAAAGGTTTGGGTCCTCTCAAAGAGATGAGCGAGGTTGCTAGCGTTATATCTGCTGATGACTTAAACGGCGCAAAATTAAAGCTCGAACAAGTACCCCAAGAAATTTTAGGTTTAGCTCAAGCTTTTAACGAAATGTTATTTAGACTGTCTGCTTCTTGGGAACAACAAAGACAATTTATGGGCAATGTTTCCCACGAATTAAGAACACCTTTAACTATTATCATTGGTTATTTACAAAGTCTTCTGAGAAGAAGCGATAATTTAAGTAGCCATCAAATTCAAGCATTAGAAATAGCAACGGCGGAAACAGAAAGAACCATTAGAATGTTACAAGATTTACTGGATTTAGCAAGAGCTGATAATGGTCATTTACATTTTCGCCTTCACCCGATTATGCTCAATACTTTAGTAACTGAAGTTGCTCAAATGAGTCAAAAAGTTACTAAGAGAAAAATCCATCTAATTTTAACTGAAGAAGATGTAATTACCTGTGCCGATCGAGAGCGCTTACAACAAGTTTTAATTAATCTGGTGGATAATGCTTTAAAATATTCTTTTGAACCTCAATCTGTAGATCTGATTTTAGAAAAAACTGAAGAATTAGCTATGATTCATGTGCGCGATTATGGTATTGGTATTAGTTTAGCTCATCAAAGGCGTGTTTTTGAGCGATTTTACCGAGTGGATGAAGCTATGACTCGATCGCGTGATGGTACGGGTTTAGGACTGGCCATAGCTAAAAGTCTCATTGAAGGAATGGGAGGTAAAATTACGGTTCGCTCTAAGCCTCAAGAAGGTAGTATTTTTACTATTACTTTACCCATCTGGAGGGAAGTTTCATGACCCATCATATTTTGATAGTAGAAGATGATAGTAGAATAGCTCAATTAATTGCTACAGAACTGAGTTTAGAAGGTTATCAAGTCACAGTTTCTCAGGATGGAATGGATGGTTTAATAATGGCTCGTGAAAGGGAACCAGATTTAATTATTTTAGACTGGATGCTCTTTAAAATATCAGGATTAGATGTTTGTTTAAGACTGAGAAAAACAGGGGTAAAAATACCAATTATTATGTTAGCCGCCCAAGATGAAATACCAGATAGAGTTACAGGTTTAAATGCCGGAGGGACGAAACCCAACAGGTTCGAGGCTACGGAATTGTAGGTTGGGTTGAGGGACGAAACCCAACAGGTTCGCGGCTAC